>VBMA01000112.1 GCA_005878985.1 Methanobacteriota archaeon | reverse complement strand
AAGTGCGAGTCGATGGGACAGGTTGACCTGGAAGATCTCCCCGTCCACGATCGCCCTTTTCGCTTCCTCTATCGTGTGGACGAAGTCCTCCGGGGCGAGCGGGTCGATCGGTCGCGGGGCGGGAGGCACCGCGAGCTCGTCTGGAATAGGCGGGGGCTCGTATTCGATTCGGGTCCGCGGTGCGACCACGAACGTCTCGCCCCAGATCCGGTCAATGATGTAGACGCGAGGATACACCGCGAGATGGATGTCCGGGATTTGCAGGTCCGCGGGCTTCTC
>VBMA01000111.1 GCA_005878985.1 Methanobacteriota archaeon | reverse complement strand
GAGGAACGGGTACGAAGGCGTGCCCGCCGTCGCCCTCGGTAGGCTCTCGATGAACCGCTCGAGGGCCCCGAGTGGATCTCGATCGGTCGAGCGTTCGCCCCACGGCGTCGCGTGCGCGGCTCGCGGCCCGCGGCTCCGAAACCATCCGACCGGATCGGATCCGAGGAACGAGTACCGAGCGAGCTCCGGGTTCGACAACGAGGAGTCGAGGAAGAAGGGCCATCGACCGCGTTGCACCCGACGAAACAGAGCGATCGGGTCCTTCCGGCCGATCGGACGAACCGTGAGCCGCAGGCGCTCCGGCATCGGAGGGGCATCGACCGAGAACATCTGAGGCTTTGGGTGGTCCAACCGCGGCTCGAAGGCGCAAGTCCTGCGCGCCACTCATTGGAGGAGCTCGATCCAGATTCCATCCGGGTCCTTGACGTAGACCTCGGTTCCTTCCGAGTCCTCCGGGGGCACCGCGCGCTTCGCTCCTTTTCGGATCAACTCGCGGTAGGCCTTGCGGACATCTGCAACGACGAACGCGAGATGGTCGATCTCCTCGCCCTTCCGATACGGAGCATAGAACCGGGTGCCTGGCGGATACCAGTTCAGCTCGAGTTTCTGGCGGGAGCCGGGCCCCACAAGCTGCACGTACTTGCCGCCGTGGCGCATCGTCCCCCGGTTCACGACCTTCATTCCGATGGCTTTCGTGTAGAACGCGAGGGACCGGCTCAGGTTCCGAACTCGAATGCCCGTGTAGTAGAAGCGGTACTGCATGGGAAGGTCAGTCTCAGATGGCCGTATGTAGTTGCCACCGTCATTCGGCGGCCGCGGTCCCTTCATCGCACGACGAGTGTCCCGACCATCATTGGATGGAATTTGCACGGCTCGGGCGGACTTCATGCCAACACGCTAGGCGTCTCGATCGCGGCGCAGACCGCGTCGAAGTCCCAGAGCCCCGCGGGCTTCGCCGCCTTCGCCTTCAGATGGTCGAGGTGGCCCGCCTTTGCGAGGAGGTTCACGATCCACGCCGTGTACGCGGGCGATCCAGTCGCACCTGGCGAATTGTAGTTCACGACGTGGAACGAGTGGGGCCCGGGGATTTCGATCGCCTCCTTGACGAAGTTCCCGTGCCGGTCGACGACCTGAGCGCGCACGCCCGCGGTCCCGGGCCGCGTGAGATATTTCACGCGGAGCGCCGGGAGGAACTCCTGGACCCGCTTCGCCATCGCCCGTCTCGAGATCGACGACGCCCATTCTTCCGTGGCGAGCGTCACGAAATCCGGATTCACGAGAGCCGCGAGTTTGTTCCCGACCGGGCGTTCGAACAACTTCTGCACCGCCTCCGCCGGATCGTCGAAGAGTCCGTGGTAGGTGTACGGTCCGGGAACCGGGACCGCGTTGGGGCCGATCTCCCGCCGTCCGTCCGCTCGGACGATCCAGTGCGGGTCGAGGAACGGGAGCTCGGGGTGGCGCGGAACCGTGTAGATGTTCCGACCGCACAGGTGGTGCCATTCCGAGCCGACCTCCCAGTATTCGCCTCGGAAGTGGAGATCCGTGTACTCCTTTCCGACACCGAGCGCGTGAGCGATGTCGATCGAGTGGCCGCCGGCCGCATTGATCAGGAATCGCGTCGGAAGCGGGTCGTCCCGGAAGGCGACGTTCACGCGAATCTTTCCTCGCGGGTCGACGTAGACGCGATCCGTCGTGGTCCCCCGCGCAAGGCGAATCTCCAAGTGGTCTCCCGCGACGTCGATCGACTCGACATCGGATCCGAGGAGGAATTTCGCGCCCGCGCGCTCCGCCTCCTCCCGGAGCGCTTGCGTGAACGCCGGATAATCGACCGCCGTGTCCGTCTTTGACCAAATGGCGCCGTGGCAACGCACGTTCGGTTCGAGCCGGCGCACATCCTCGGCGGTCAGCAATGCGAGTTCGTCGTCGCCCATCCCGTTCGCGAGGCCCCAGGTCCGGTACGTCTCGAGACGCGAGAGCTGATCGGGACGGGTCGCGACCTCGAACGTTCCAACCGGCAACCACGGCAATCCGCGCTGGGCCGCAAACGCCTTCCACATTCCGTACGCGGCCTGGGAGGATCGCGCAAAGACCCGTCGCCCGACCGGGTCCAGGTAAAACGGCCGATGGATGACGCCCGTGTTCCGCCGCGAGGTATGCACGGCGACCTGGGGTTCCTTCTCGATCACCGCGATTCGGCCGTCGTAGCGGTTCGCGAGCCAGTACGCGAACGAGGTCCCGAGGATCCCGCCACCGATGATCGTGACGTCCCAGGGCTCCATGGTCCGATTCCGAGCAACCGTCCGGAGTTTATTATGGCTGCGCACGGACGATGGAACCGATCGCCTGCCGGAACGCGATGGGCCGTCAAGGAATCGCAGGGCACCAGCCAGCGGTCAGGAACGCCGCCTGACAGCCGCCTCGCGCTCGATTTGCGGCGCTGCAACACGTTCGAGTACCTACCATAGCTTTTTGTCCGTTGATCGGACGTGAGCAACGGGGATGCCAGATGCGGCTCGCCGTCTTCGTCATCGCCGGGTTTCTCCTGACGACAATCGGTGCCGGCCTTGAAGCTCGCGCCGTAACCGATGCCGTCGATGTCATGGTGCTCGTCGACCGAACGGTCGCAGAATTCGGCGAGAGCGTGAACGTTACCGCGTATGTGTTCGATCGCGGGATTCCCACGGACCCATCTTCGGTCGCGGCATTTGTCGATCGATTGCCCGGCCTTTCGCCGCTCAACCTGACGCGGCAATCCGTCGGGTTGTTCACGGGCGTCTTCGTGTTCCAGAGCCACCCGTCCGGGGTCATCGTGAACGCGACGGTGGATGGGACGCAGGACTCCGGAGAGGCATACGTGGTCCACAGATTCCAGCCGGGAATCCGAATTGTACCATCGACCGGTGTGGCCCGCCCCGGGCAAACCGTCTCGGTCGAGGTAGATGTCGCTGATTCGAGCGGACCGCAAGATGCCGTTTCGGTGAACCTCACTGCTGTAGTCCTCTCCGCTCCGGACTTCGCGCGAGCGACCGGGACGACGCGCTTGAGCTTGACGCACATCGCAATCGGCACATATCTGGCGGCGTACGCCGTTCCTTCGAATCTCAATCGCGATTCTTTCGTCGACTTCCGGGTCGACGTCACGATGGTTTCTGGCATCTTCGGGCTCGGGGCTGGGGTCTATGTCCCCGTTCCAAGTACGTTGCTCGTGTGGTATCGCACTACGAGCTCTGGGCCGTCGAACGCGACCCTGTTCGTGTATGTCGCTTCGACCGCCGGCGTCCCTCTCGGCAACGCGAGCGTGTCCATCCGCACCTCTTCCTTCGTGTTCGGCCACCGGATCCTGAACCGGACGACGGATTCCTCGGGCTTGGCTCGATTCGACTTGCCGAACAATGAGTCGGTTTCTCAGGACTTCGTCGGTAACGCTTCGTACGGTTCACTGTCGCAGTCGTTCCAAGGATTCTTCGAGCCCCCAGCCGCTCCGGCGCTCCAAGCCCCACAAGCGGTCTGGCTCAACAGGGACGACGTCTTCGCGCCCGGCGAGACCGCGAACCTTCGATTCCGTCTCGAGCAAGACGGCAGCGGGATACCTCATCAAGATCTCTTCGTCTACGCTCACACGGGAACCGACCTCGTCCTCGCCGAGCCGGTTTCGACGAACGCTACGGGGGAATTCGCGGTGCGCTTCATCGCCCCCGTAGGGGCGGTGTGGTTGGACATCGCCGGGTTCATCGGGGGTGCGTGGCGATCTTTCAGCCAAGGTTTCATCGCGCGAAGCCATCTCATCGCAACGGTCTCGTCCGCGGATGGCCGACATCTCTCGATCCTCGGGCGCTTTCCGAGTTCGGGGGGTCCCTGGATCGCCCGCCTCGGGTTGAGGAGCGTCCAGGGTCCGAACGAGGTGGCGGGACCCTTGGCGTCTGCCGGGGATTTCGGCGTGGCGGCGCTTGTTGCGGGATCGGCGGGCGAGGCGTTCACGTTCGACGTCCAACTGCCGTCGTTCCTACCCTCGGGGGTCCCGGTTGTCGTTTCGATCGAAGCGGAGTCCCTGCGCTGGGAAACAGGAAGCAACGGCCTGTACATGTTCAGTCAGACGGTGATCGCGGGGACGCCGATTCTGAGGCCGACGAACGTAGACCCATGGATTCTCCTCTCATGCCTTACCTTCCTGGCCGCGATCCTCGTGGTCGTGCGTCCACGGCGTCGTCCGCCGACGGCTCAGGATCGGACCTCCCACGCGGACATTGCCGAGCGCCAATCGGCTCGGGCCCGCGCGGACACCGGCCCGCCTCGGAAGTAACCGCCCTCCAGCCGGTTACCGCTAGATTGGCGGCACGGGAGCAGGTCGGCGGACTCCGCCCGGATCAGCGCCCGATCTCGAATCGCACAGGCCCGATTGTCTCGGAGAACGAGACGGTCGGGTCCGCAGCGCGCCGCTCCAGTTGCGGATGCGGACCGAGGCCAATTCCAAGGTCGTCTTTCACGATGCTGTTGTCGAGCATGCACGGTTCCGCGGCACCATTCAATCCGACCGTGACGTAGCCGATTCGAGCGCTCCGGACCTTCGACTCCTCCAAAATGCGATGGAGTAAGTCTTCATGTTCGGCGGCCCCGGATTCGACGATCTTCCCGTCTCGGATTCGGAACCAGGGGCGGATGATCGCGCGACCGCCGAAGGGGATGAAATCCGTCCCGTGAACCTCGCCTTCGACCGATTCCGGACGCACCGCCGCCTCGAGACGACCCGCGGGCAATGCGGTCCGCACGAATCCGCGGCGGATGTCGTCGGCGCTGATGATGCCGTCGCTCACGATCGGCAGGATGGCCTTCGTCTCGAACCGCAGGTCGGTCCCCGCATCCGACTCGATTCGGATCTTCTTCCGCCCCCGAACCGACCGGGCCAACGCAGCGCCCGCTTGCTGGATTTTCTTCAAGTCCACAGCGAGTGCCTTGTGGTAGCTGGTGTACCATTTCTCATAGTCGAGGCCGTAGGTCTCTGCGCGCTCCGGTGTGATGCGCCCAATCGGCAAGTCGATGTCCCGGACCCGCCGCTTCCTCCGCGGTTCGTGTTGTCGGTCGCCCCCCAAGCTATTCGCCTCAAACTTCTCCGGTGGGATGTCCCGCATTCGGCGGGCGTCCGCGGGGCCGCCGAGGTAAATATGCGCGGTTTCCGCCTCGGCGATCGCATGTTCGATTGGGGAGGCTGCACTCAGCCACTTCGTCGACAGCTCTTCCATCGACGTGAACCAGAGGTCGTCCGTCATGAGCGTAAGGTGCGTGTCGCTCCCTGCGCGGCGCGCTTCGAGGGCCAGCGCTTCCGCGAGTGGGATGGTCGGCGGATAGGTGTAGATCGTAAAGACGTCCTTCCATCCGAGGCGGAGGGACGTGTGGACGACTTGGCGAGCGAGCGGAATCCACGATTCGAACGGAAGAGAGGGCGCTTGCCGCGTCTGAAAGGCCATGGATTGCCGAATCGTTCGGGGCACTTTAAAGGCCTCATCGAAGCTAGCGCTCGCGCTATCCTGTAGTCATCCACCGCCAGGGAGCAAACGGTTTCTCCGATTACTTGAGGGCGAAGACCTTGGCGATGAACTCGCCCGTCGATGTGTTGTAGGTCCCTTCGAACCGGCCTTTCGCGGTGTTCAGCCACTTCAGTTTTTCTGAGAGTGTCTGGTAAACGGCTTCCCCTTGGGCGTGAACCGACGTCGGGCTGATGGTTCGCCCCGTGCCTTTCGCCTTGATGATCAGCATGTCGCCCTCATCCGTCTGATCGATCCCGCGAGCCTCGAAATCGTAGGTCCCGTCGGGCTTGAAGAGCGCGTCCACCGTCTCCATGTGGGTCGCGTCGTACTGGCCCTTCTGCGTTCCCTGCAGATTATAGGAGATCAGGACCCCGTCGGGCGTGAACTCCTTAATCGTCACGGACGTCGTTTTTTCGCTCAGCTCGCCTAGAAACTCTTCTTCGGGCATGGTTTCGAAAACCTCCTCCAACTGTGCGCCCCATGGTGTGCGACAGGTAATACGTCTTTCGGCAGGAAGGAACCCGAAGACTCAGAGGTCTCCCGTCGCGACCGAAGATCCGTAGATGCGTTAGGCAGCCCACGCGATGCCCAGGTCGGTTCCGATCTTCTTGAGACCGTCGACGACTTTCGAATCGAGCGGGATGCCTTCCTTTCGAAACTTCTCCATCCGTGCGAAACTCTTCTCGCCGTGAACGTAGATCCGATCTTGACCCTGTGCTCTCGGACTATCTTTCAGCTCGCGCGCAAGCCGGTCCATGTCCCGCCGGAACTCGTCGAGCGGCCTGAAGGCCGTCGGATCGAGGGCCATGAAGAAATGTCCCACGTCCGGTTTCTTCTCGTCCGCGTAGACTTGCAATCCCGTCGCCGCTCCGCTCAGCACGCCGCAGAGGACGTCGACCATGAGCGCGAGGCCGTATCCCTTGTGACCGCCGAGGTCCTCGCCTTCCCCGCCGAGAGGCAACAGGCCGCCGCCGAGTCGCTTCGCGAGGGCGTTCAGTACGCGCGCCGGATCCGTTGAGCTTCGGCCCGTCTCGTCGACCGCCCATCCATGCGGCATCGGTTGACCGAGCCGATTGTACACCTCGACCTTGCCGCGCGGCACCGTGGACGTCGCCATGTCCAAGACGAATGCCTTTTCCTTCATTGCGGGCGCCGCGAGGCTGATCGGATTCGTGCCGAGGATCGAGGTGCGACCGAACGTCGGGACGACGAGCGGCCCTGCGTTCGTCATGCTGACGCCGATCAGATCGTGCTCGAGGGCCATGAGGCTGTAGTAGCCCGCGATCCCGTAGTGATTCGAATTGCGGACCGCGACGACGCCGACCGCGGTGTCCCGCGCTTTTCGGATCGCGAGATCCATCCCCTTCTTCCCGACGACCTGGCCGAGGCTCTGACCGCCGTCAACGAGGGCGGTCGCCTTGGCCTCTCGGATGACGCGACTTTGGTCGGTCGCCTTCATCGTGCCCTGCTTGAGGCCGCTCACGTAGCGCCCGAGACGTGCGACGCCATGCGAGTCAATCCCGCGAAGGTCGGCGAGGACCAGTACGTCCGTGGTCACGCGAGCGTCTTCGGCGGGCACACCGAGCTTCGCGAGGACCTGTTCGCAAAATCGGCGAAGGGCCTTCTCCTGGACGACGTGTTCCTCGGCCATCGCAACGCCTCGTCTTGTACGACCACGAACAAACGCTTTGGGTATAAATTTGCGGACGCCACCGCGGCGAGGAAAGGCCACTACTGCGGTACGACCACGATGTAGCCCGCCATCTGGGCGAAGAGGCGGTCGAGTGCCTCCCGCTGTCTCTGGCGGTTGTCCGCGCGCTGGAGGAGATAGGCCCAGAGAGGTCCCAGGAAGAAGATCGAGAACCAGTCCGCGCGGTCGTCGGCCAGGCCGTACAGGTACGAATCGACGGAGGGAGCGAACTCCTCCTTGAGCTCCTCCTGAAACTCTGCCGCGGCCTTCGCGACCTTCCGATGCTGGTCGTGGGGCAGTCGGATCTCCACCTTGCGGTTGGGTTCGAAGACCGGATCCCTGTCCCTCCAGCCCCACCGGGACTTGGCGTCGAGCTCCCAGACGACACGAGCGATTGCCTCGGCTGTCCGCCTCGGCTTCGAGAAGTCGATGCCGGAGGTCAGGTTATAGACCGCCCTCGTCCCGTCAAGGACAGCTGCCGGGCCGCGCGGATTCTCGCCTCCAGCGTTTCCTCGGCCGTGCTCCCCGCCATCCGTCGACCTCCGAGGTTTCAACGATGCATTCCCTATTTCAGAGTTGAGGCGGCGTTCCGCACGGATCTCATTCACGATCAGCGGCGATGGTGGGGTTTCGTCTCCGGGGCTACGACTCTCGCCTTCCGCCGCAACTCCAGGCGGAATGACGTCGGCGCGCGTTCGGTGGCGACCGTGATCGTCACGGGTGGCAGACCCGCCACATGGTGCCTCAGAAAAGCCTCCGTCCGGCGGCGATCTTTCTTCCAGCATTCGCGCAGCCAGGTCCCCACCGCCCGTTGGACCCAGAATTCCTCATCGTACAGTAGTTTCTCGAGGAGCTGGAGCGGCTTGCCGAGTTCGCCCGCCCGGACAAACCGATGGAGTGCATACGTCGATGCGCGTCGCCGCCAGATGTTCTTCGCGCGAGTCCATCGAAGGAGATCTCGGAATCGGGACGTCTTCGCGTACACCATGCCCGCGATCGGGCCGGAAGCGAGCGCGTCACTCAAGGCCCAACCGGTCGCCGAATCGACCCATTCGTCCGCGAGCCTCCACGAGTCATCGAATCGACTTCTCTTCGTACATGGGGTCTGACCAAAGGGCGGACGCGAGGGCGTTTAGTTCCGCCGTGGTCAATCGCTTATGCTCTTTCGCGAACGCTACCACGATGGCTCGCATCGACGGCAGGGTCAAGCCGAGGACTGGAACCGGCGAACCGACATAGGATTGGAGATCCTCCGGAGACGAAACCTTCGGCGCTTTCCGAAGTTGCCCAACGATCTTTTCCTTGGCGGCCCCGACGTCCAGTGCCATCGATTCCGCAGGGACCGTGACGGCCATAAAGAGGACACCGGAAGCGGCGACCTCGCGGGGCAAGCGTGAACAGTTTGTAGATTTTGTAAACGAGAACCGAGATAAATCGCCGACGGCCTTGGATGGCCATGGCGCAAAGTTCGACGCATGACGCTCACCGTCCAACCGAACGCGTCGCGCTGATCACCGGGGCGAGTCGCGGGCTCGGATACACCGTCGCCGAGTTTCTCGCACGACAACGGTGGACGCTGATCCTCACGGCCCGTCACGAAGGTCCGCTGCTCAAGGCCGTGAAACCCCTCCAGGCAGCCGGCGCATCCATTACGGCCGTCCCCGGAGATGTGACACAGGAGCAGCACCGACGCGACCTGGTCGCCGCGCTCCGCCGCGCCGGTCGTCTCGACCTCCTGATCAACAACGCCTCCGAACTGGGTGCGTCCCCGTTCCCGGCGCTCGTGGAATACCCGCTTGAGGTCCTTCGACGCGTCCACGAGGTCAACGTCGTCGCTCCGCTCGCACTGATCCACGCATGCCTTCCGATCCTGAAAGCATCGCGAGGCCTCGTCGTGAACATCACGAGTGACGCGGCGCGCGGCGGCTATCCGGGGTGGGGCGCCTATGGGAGTAGCAAGGCCGCGCTCGAGCTCCTGAGCAAGACGCTCGCAAACGAATTGCGCGATGCGATCTCCGGACGCAAATGCACCAAGACGCGTTCCCCGGCCAGGACATCAGCGATCGTCCGCTCCCCGAAGTCACGCTGCCGTTCTGGGCGTGGCTCGAAGGCCAAGATCCGATGCGCGTCACCGGCCAACGGTTCGAGGCCCAAGGCACGGTCTGGGAGGTGCCCGCATGAAGAGAGAGGAACTCGCCTTCGAACAACCGAAGGAACTCTTCGCCTCCACCCCGGTCGAAGTGGAACACGGCGTCCGGGATGCGGTGCGTCTCCTCGTCACGACGCCTTCCGGTCACGAGCACGCAGTCTTCTCGGAATTGCCGACGTTCCTCTCCGCCGGCGACTTGCTCGTCGCGAACGAGAGCGCGACCTTGGCGGCAAGTCTCGAGGCCCACGGGCCCTCGGGGACGTACACGCTCGACCTGAGTACGCGATACGCGGACGGCCTGTGGCTCGCCGAGCCTCGCTGGGATCCGGCGCACCCCGGTCCGATGCCGATCGAGGCGGGCGAGGAGGCCCGCGTGGGTGATGCGACCGTGCGGTATGTTGCGCCGTACCCCGGGATCCCGCGGCTCTGGTTCATCACGGCAGACCGACCGCTGGAGCCGATTCTCGAGCGCGCGGGAACGCCGATCCACTACGGATACGTGCCGAAGATCTGGCCGTTGGATGCGTATCAGAGTTTGTTCTCTCTCATCCCCGGCAGTGCGGAGATGCCTTCCGCGGCGCGCCCGATTACGCCGAAAATTCGCGAGGCCCTCGAAGCCGCGGGGATTCAATTCGCGTCCGTCCTCCTCCACTCGGGAGTCAGCAGCCTGGAGATCGAAACGGACACCGTGGAAGAGCAGGCGGTCTACCCGGAGCCGTTCCGAGTGTCACTATCCACTGCCAATCTGGTCAACCGCACCCGCGAACGCGGTCACCGAGTCGTCGCAATTGGGACCACGGTCGTCCGCGCGCTCGAGTCCGTATGGACTCCCGACGGCGTACGCCCGCGACAGGGCTTCACGCGTCTCTTCATTCACCCGGGGAATCCGGTCCGGTCAGTCGACGGCCTGCTGACGGGGTTCCACGACCCGGTGACGAGCCACCTCGCAATGCTCGCCGCGTTGATTGGATTGCCGCGCG
>VBMA01000088.1 GCA_005878985.1 Methanobacteriota archaeon | reverse complement strand
GCGGTGCGAAACTGAAGTTTAGCGGGATCCCTCCGACCCTCTCCGGCACAAGATAATTCTTCATGGCGACGACGAATTGCGTTGCGACGTTCGGGTTGGTCGGCCCGAGGGCGGGGATGAGGATTGGAATCTGCGTTCCCGAGAGAGTCACGGAACCAATTCCGGTCGTGAGGAACAGTGCGAACAGCACCACGATCACAATGACGATCACTTTGAGCCGCTGGCGGAGTTCCTCGATGTGCTCGAAGAATGTCATCCGCCGTTCACTCGGGCGGTCCTCCTCCGAAGCGACCTTCGCCACGGCCGTCATCGCTGCCAAGAGGGCTCGGCTTATGTACTTTCCACAAATGTACGGGAGCGAGAGCCATCAGAAGGAGTAGCGGTCCTCGGTCAACGGATCCGCGGTGTTGCTGTACCCGCGGACCTCCCAGTATCCGAGCTCTTCCTCGTCCGTGAACGTGACGGCGCGCACCCACTTCGCGCTCTTGTACGCGTAGCGTTTGGGCACGAGGAGCCGGACGGGGCCCCCATGTTCGATCGGGAGCGGCTTGCCGTCCCACTGGTACGTGAGGAGGACGTCGGAATCGTAGAGGGCGTTGAGCGGATGGGCCGCACCGGAAGGTCGCGAAGCGGGCGGTCGAGCGGATCTGCGCGCGCTCCGCCACTTCGCGGACCGTGACCCCGACCCACTCGTTGTCGAACGTGGTCCAGCCCGTGACGCAGTGGAACGGAGAGACCACTTTTGCGGACGGAAGTCGCAGGAACTCGTCGTACGTGAACCGGATCGGTTTGTCGACCGAGCCGTCTACGCGGAGGTCCCACTCCTTCGGGTCGAAGCGGGGGACAATACCCAGGTCGAGCCTCGGCCATTTCCGAACCTCCCGCTGCCCGGGCGGGAGAAGCCTCTCCGCCGCCATCCGAACGAGACCATTGAAATCCCTCGATATAAATCGTTGTGCCAATGTTCGGAGAGGATTTTCGGCGTACGAGTCCACGTATCTTCGAGACGCAACGCGAGACCGCGTTACGGGAGAAAACACGAGGGTCGCGTGCCCCGACAAAGGTTTAATAGCCCGACCAATTTTCCACGCGATGGACATGGTGCTGGAAAGCTACGTGCCCGTCGTGATTTTTGCTGTCGTTGCCCTGCTGTTCCCGCTCGGCACGTTCTTCGCAACGCGTCTGTTCCGACCCGACCACCCGACGCCGCTTAAGGACCTCACCTACGAGTGCGGCGAGGTTCCGGAGGGCGTCGCGCAGATCCAGTTTCATTTCCAATACTACATGTTCGCGCTCATCTTCGTCATCTTCGACGTCGCCGCGATCTTCCTCCTCCTCTGGGCCTTCGCGTGGGGCGGCCTCCTGAACTCCGTATCGCCCGTGGCCAAGTTCTCGATCTTCCTGTTCCTCGGGATCATGTTCGTCGCCACCCAATACGCGCTCAAGAAGGAGGAGGTCATCCAGATATGAGCGCGGTCGTCACGTCCTCTCCGTCGATCACGGGTCGATCCGTGCCCGGGGCCGAGAAGGAGGTCCTCGCGCAGCTGAAGGTTGCCTTCGGTGCGAAGCTGAAGGATGCGAAGGTCGTCCGCGAGCGCCTCGTCGAGATCGTGATCGACCGGGCCGAGCTCGTCCCGGTGTGCACGTACCTGAAGGACACGCTTGGCTTCGAGCATCTCTCGTGTGTCACCGCGGTCGACTGGAAGGACCACTTCGAAAGCATCTACCACATCGAGAACTACTACAACGGCTGCATGGTCCAGGTGAACGCGCAGATCCCGTACGACGACCCGAAGATCGCGACCCTGACGGGCCTCTGGCATGCCGCGGACTTCCTCGAACGGGAGATGTGGGACCTGATGGGCGTCGAATACACGGGCCATCCGAACCTCACGCGCATCCTGTTGCCGGAGGACTTCAAGTTCCATCCGCTCCGGAAGGAGTTCGCTCAGGAGGTCGACCGGCAGTACATCACCCGCCGCAAGCTCCGGGGGGGCAAGTGATGACGGAGTTCTGGATCAACATGGGGCCCCAGCACCCCATGACCCACGGGCTCTGGAACATGAAGGTCCAGGTCGACGGGGAAACGGTCACGGACGCGAAACCGGAGATCGGGTACCTCCATCGCGGCTACGAGAAGATCATGGAGGTCCGCGAGTTCCAGAAGAACGTCGTCTTGACGGACCGCCTCTGCTACGTCTCGTCGATCACGTGGTCCCACGCGTACTGCCTCGCGGTCGAGAAGATGATGGGCATCGAGACCCCGGAGCGGGGCCAGTGGATCCGCGTCGTAGCGCTCGAACTTCAACGGATCGCGTCGCACCTGATGTGGCTCGCCGCCTACGGCCCGGACCTCGGCCTGCTCACGGGACTCCTGTGGGCTCTGCGGGAGCGGGAGCTGTTCCTCGATCTCATTCAGCTGATGTCCGGCGCGCGGATGAACCAGAACTATCCCCGGGTCGGCGGGGTCCGCAACGACCTGCCGGATAACTTCGAGGCGATGTGTCGGCGGAGCATCGAGCACTTCCTCGAGAAGGTGGACAACGAGTACCAGCGGGTCTTCCAGGAATCGAAGGTCTTCCACATGCGCACGGAAGGGGTCGGGAAGATCTCCGCCGCGGAGGCGATCGACTGGGGCGTCACTGGACCGAACCTGCGCGCGTGCGGCGTGAACGTCGACCTGCGCCGCCTCGACCCGTACGAGGTATACGAGGAGATCGACTTCGAGCCGCAGGTGTGGCACGATGGCGGGGCCGGCGACTCGTATGCCCGGTTCGTGTGCCGGTTCAACGAGTTGCGGGAGTCGTGTCAGATCATCCTCCAGGCTCTGGAGAAGATGCCGAAGACCGGCCCGTACCGCGTGAAGGCTCCGCGCCGCGCGGAGGGCGAGGGGTACGCGAAGACGGAGGACTCGCGGGGCGAGGCCCTGTTCTATGTGATCGGCGACGGCGATGACCGGCCGTACCGCGTGAAGATCCGCAGCCCGGTCTTCTGCACGATGGCCGCGACCCCGATCATGCTGCGCGGCAACAAGCTCGCCGACTCGGTCGCGATCCTCGGGTCCGTGGACGTCTGCGTCGGGGAGATGGATAAGTGACGAGTGCGCCCCTGATCCCGAATCTGTTCGACGTGTGCGTGGTCCTCGTCCTCGCGATTGTCTGGGTCATCGATCAGATCCTGTACGCGCTTGCGGGGCTGATACCGCCTCTAAATGGACTCGCCCAGTGGTTCGACCCGATCGCTCGCCAGCGACTCGGGATGGGGCTGCTCCAGTCGGAATTGCTCATCGTCCTCATCACATGGCTCATCGCGGTCACGGTCATGGTCATCTGGGCGACGCTGATCAACCTCCTGACAATGATGTGGGTCGAGCGGAAGTTCTACAGCCGCCTCCAGGATCGATACGGCATCATGATCTCGATCTGGTCGCTCCCGTTCTGGCCGTTCAATCGGGCCCATCGACCGACCCATCGCGGCACCGGATACTTGCAGAACATCGCGGACGGCGTCAAGCTCCTGCAGAAGGAGAACATCACCCCGCGGAACGCGGACTCCGCGATGTTCCACATCTCCCCCGTCCTCATCGCCTCGTCGACGCTCATGATCTTCGCGGCCCTCCCGTGGAGCAGCGGATTCTATGTCGCGAACCTGGACCTCGGGATCCTGTTCATCTTCGCCGCGTTCTCGCTCGCGCCCCTCGGCATCCTCATCGCGGGTTGGTCCGCGAACAACAAGTACACCCTCGTCGGCGGACTGCGCGCCGCGGCGATGCTCATGGCCTACGAGATCCCGATGATCCTCTCGGTCATCGCCCTCGTGTTCTTCACCGGCTCCCTCAACCCGCTCATCATCGTTAGACAGCAAGAGCGCACCTTGGTCTCCCTGGGACCGCTCGCGATCCCCGCGTGGTACATCTTCTCGCCGCAGATCCTGGGCTTCGTCGTGTTCAGCGTGTCGATGATGGCGGAGATGGAGCGCATCCCGTTCGACATCCCGGAAGCGGAAGCCGAGCTCGTCGAGGGGTGGACGACGGAATACTCGGGCATGCGATTCGGCCTCGTCTTCGGGTTCAAGTGGCTCCGGATGATCGCAGGCGCCGCGCTCATCGCGATCCTTTACCTCGGCGGCTGGAGCGGGCCCGTGTTCACGACGTTGTCGGTTGGCGGCGTCCCCGTGCCGATCGTCCCGGAAGAGGCCTGGTTCGTCCTGAAGATCTATCTGATTTCCGTCGTCTTCATCTGGATCTCGTGGTCCGTGCGCCGCGTGCGGATCGACCAGATCCTGAACATCGGGTGGCGGAAGTTGATCCCGTATTCCCTCGTGGCGATCATCCTCGCGGCCGCCGCGATTGCGTCGGGTCTCTGGGCCGTGGGGTGAGCGGCAGTTGGGCCGTGAGCGCATCATCGGGAGGGAGGCACGTGGTGGACGTTGACTGGGAGCTCATCGCGTTCTTCGTACTAAGCGCGTTCGAGGTCGTCGGCTCGATCCTGGTCGTCATCAACAAGCGGATGGTCCGCGCGGCGTTCTGGCTCGCGATGACCCTCGTGACGATCGGCGCGATCTATCTTCTCTTCCTGAGTGAGTTCGTGTTCCTCATCCAGATCATTGTGTATGCGGGCGCGGTGCCCGTGCTCTTCGTCTTCGGGATCATGCTGACCCGGAGGACGATCATGGACGAGCCGGGGCCGGAGGGTGGACCGTGAACGCGCGGGAGTTCCTCGTCGTCCTCGCGGCGGCTGCCTTGTTCCTAGTCATGGCGGCGTCGTTCCTGGGGAACGTGAACTGGCCGAGCTCCCCGACCTCGATCCCGGTCTACGATCCGAACGCGACGTCGAACAACGGGATCGCGAATCAGATGTTCGAGGGCTTCGCGATCACTATCATCTTGATCGCCATCCTGCTCGGGGCCGCGATGATCGGCGGCGTCTACCTCGCCAAGATGGACGAGCCCGGGAAGGTGGGCCCTTGATTCCGCTTCAGTATGAACTGCTCCTGTCCGCGATGCTCCTCTGCATCGGCCTCTACGGCGTCCTCGCCCGCCGGAACGGGATCATTGTCCTGATGTCGATCGAGATCATCCTGAACGCGTCGATTCTGAATTTCGTCGCGTTCAGTTCGTACAGCGGCGATGCGAGCGGTCAGGTGTTCGCGCTCCTCGGGATCGCGGTCGCCGCGGCGGAAGCGGCGGTCGGGCTCGCCGTATTCCTGTCGATCTACCAGACCCACGGCACGATCGAGCTGGACAAGGTCCGTTTCCTGAAGTGGTGAGTCGTGATCGCGTACGAGTGGGTCGTCTGGTTCATCCTGTTGTTGCCCCTCGGGGCGTTCCTCGTCATCGGTCTCGTCGGCCGGCGTCTGCCGGAGGGCGGCGGTACGATCGCGGTCGGCGCGATGACGGGCTCGTTCGTCCTCTCGATGTACGTCTTCATCCAGGTCCTCCAGCAAGGCGGGCTCGGCGGCGGCTTCATCCCGCAGACGATCCCGGGCTACGTCTGGATTCCGAGCCTCCTCCCGGAGACCTCGATCAAGATCTCGCTCCTGATCGACAACCTGAGCTCGTTGATGCTCGTCCTCGTGTCCTTCCTGTGTCTCCTGATTTTCGTGTACTCGCTCGGCTACATGCACGAGGAGGACGGCAAGGCGCGGTACTACGCGGAAGTCAGCCTCTTCGCGACCGGAATGCTGGGGACCGTGAGCGCGGACAACTTCCTGCAACTCCTGATCTTCTGGGAGATCATGGGCCTGTGCTCGTACCTGCTCATCGGCTTCTGGTACTCGAAGCCGGAGGCCGCCGCGGCGGCGAAGAAGGCGTTCCTCGTGACCCGCGTCGGGGACGTCCTGTTCCTCGTGGGCGTCCTGGTCATCTGGAACGTGTTCGGCACCTTGTCCTTCAGCGAAATCCAAGGCAAGATGGCGAGCCTCTACCCGAACACCCTCACGCCGCAGCTCCTGACCCTCATCCCGCTCCTGCTCTTCGGGGGCGCGGTCGGCAAGAGCGCGCAGTTTCCGCTCCACGCGTGGCTTCCCGACGCGATGGAGGGCCCGACCACGGTCAGCGCCTTGATCCACGCGGCGACGATGGTCAAGGCCGGCGTCTACCTGACGGCCCGGGCGTTCATCTTCCTCGTCCCCTTGTCCTCGGCAATCCAGCCGCCCTTCACCGCCATCCTCGTGATTGCCGCGATCGGCGGTTTCACGACGCTCTTCGCCGCGACGATGGCCGTCGTGAACTTCGACATCAAGCGGGTCCTCGCGTTCTCGACGATCTCCCAGCTCGCCTACATGTTCCTCGGCCTCGGCGCGGGCGCGTACACGATGGCGACCGAAGTTTCCCGCGGGGAGGCGGTGGACTCCGCCGGATACAGCGCGGCGCTGTACCATCTGTTCAACCACGCGTTCTTCAAGGCCCTCCTGTTCCTGGGCGCCGGGAGCGTGATCCACGCGGTCCACACGAACGACATGCGGGAGATGGGCGGTCTCTCGAAACCGTTGCCCATCACCTCCAAGGCCATGCTCTTCGGCGGCCTCGCCCTCGCCGGCATCCTACCCTTCAGCGGCTTCTTCTCGAAAGGGGAGATCCTGTCCGTCACCTTCGACGCGGGCGCCGCGAATCCCGGGTTCTACTGGCTCTGGGCCCTCGGCGTCGGCACCGCGTTCCTGACTGCGTTCTATACGTTCCGGTTGTGGTTCATGACGTTCCACGGGGAGTACCGCGGCCACGACCATCCCCACGAGTCGCCGCGCGTGATGACGGCGCCCTTGATCATCCTCGCGGGATTCACGCTCGCCTCCGGCCTCCTCGCGTATCCGATGGGCGGATTCGGCAATCTGATTTTCTCCGGAGCACCCGCGGCCGGCCTCCCGCTCGTCGGCATCCCGGTGCAGGATTACCTGCTCGAAGGCGTCTCGATGGGCGTCGCGGTGCTGGGCCTCGCCCTGGCCTGGGCCGTGTATGCGACGAAACGAATCCCGGCGGAACGCTTCACCGCATCGAGGGGCGGGGCGTTCATTCACCGCATGCTCACGAAACGGTACTGGATCGATGACGCGTACGACGCGTTCGGCCGGACGGTCGTGTACGACGCGGCTCGGGCCCTCGACTGGTTCGACCGCAAAGTCATCGACGGCATCGTGAACGGCGTGGGCCGCGGCGGGGTCGTGGTCGCCGGAGGGAGCGACCAGTTCGACCGTCGGGTCATCGACGGGGCCGTGAACGCGGTCAGCCTCGAGACCGTGCGGACGAGCCTGCGCCTGCGGCAGCGGCAGACCGGGCAGGTTCAGAGTTACGCCTGGGTCGTCGTCTTGGGGATCGTCGTCGTCATCGCGCTCGTGTTCGGACTGAGCTTCCTCCAGCGGTGGCTCGGCGGGCTGGGTCGGTGAACATGGCCTACATCCTCAGCCTCTTGATCCTCGTCCCGCTCGTGGGCGCGGTCGTCGCCTGGGTCGCGGGGACCTCCCAGCAGCTGGCGAAGCTCATCGCCCTCGCGTTCAGCTTGGCCGAGACGGGGCTCGCGTCCTTCCTGCTGGTGGGCTTCATCAACCCGAGCTGGGGCGTCCTCTTCGGACCGCCGATCGCGACGCCGCCACCCACGCCGGGCGCGTACGTCCCGCTGTTCTACATGGAGCGTTACACCTGGATCTCCCAATTTGGTCTCAATTACATCGTCGGCGTGGACGGCCTGAGCATCCCGCTGATCTGGCTCACGGCACTCCTGACGACGCTCGCCCTCGTGTTCCATTGGGACGAGGAGAACCGGCCCCGCGCGTTCTTCGGCCTCTTCCTGTTCCTAGAGATGGCCCTCGCCGGGGTCTTCATGGCGCTCGACTTCTTCCTGTTCGCGATCTTCTGGGAGCTCGTCCTCCTCCCGATGTTCTTCTTGATCGGGATCTGGGGCGGATCGAACCGGCGGTACGCGGCGCTGAAGTTCCTGATCTTCACCCACGTGGGGTTCGTGATCATGCTCATCGGGATCTTCACGCTCTACTTCAACAGCGCCGGCGTGAACAACGCCGTGTACGGGAACCCCACGAATACGCTCGACATGACCGCCTTCCTGCACGGCGCCTTGCGCCATGAGACCGGCGGACTCGCGACGTACCTCTCCCTCGCCCTGCAGATCCCGATTTTCGCGGTCTTCCTGTTCGGATTCATCGTCAAGTTGCCGTCGTTCCCGTTCCACACGTGGCTCCCGGACGCCCACGTCGAAGCCCCGACCGGCGGCTCCGTCCTCCTGGCGGGCGTCCTCCTGAAGATGGGCGGCTACGGGATCTTCCGGATCAACATGGGGATGCTCCCGGAGGCCATGAAAGACCTGTGGTGGGTCCTCGCGATCCTCGGGACGGTCTCGATGGTCTACGCCGCGTTCGTGTGTCTCGCCCAGGTCGACCTGAAGCGCCTGATCGCATACAGCTCCGTGGGCCACATGGGGTTCGTACTCCTCGGCGCCTCGAGTCTCACGGTCATCGGCGTCCAGGGTGCGATCTTCCAGCTCTTCAACCACGGGATCATCACGGCGATCCTCTTCATGCTCGCCGGATCCGTGAAACATGCGACCGGGACGCGGGACATCCCCGATCTGCAGGGCCTCGCGAAGGTCATGCCGCAGTTCTCTCTCGTCCTGGCGATCGGGTTCTTCGCGTCGCTCGGGTTGCCCGGGCTGAATTCGTTCTGGTCCGAGTTCATGGTGTTCGTCGGCGCGTACGGATCGCCGAATCTCGGCGAGATGCGCCGGCTGATCATCATCCCGCTGATCTCGATCGTCGTGACGGCCGCGTATTACGTGTACACGATGCAGCGCATCCTCTTCGGGGACGTGCCCGAAAAGCTCGGGCGTTCGCACGACCTCCTCCCTTGGGAGCGGGTCTCGTACGTCGTCCTCGTGGCCCTCGTGTTCCTCGTCGGCTTCTTCCCCGTGCCGTTCCTCGGGATGATCAACGCGTTCACGAGCGCTTCGTTCCCGTGGTTGGGAGGTCTCTAGATGCTGATCGAGTTCCCGATCCTGACGTACATCGTCCTCTTACCGGCGGTCGGGGCGGTCTTCACGTACCTCACGGGATCGGACCGCACCGCCCGGGCCGTCGCACTCGCATTCTCCCTCGTCGTCCTCGGCCTGTGCACGGTCCTGTTGATGGGATTCCTGTGGCCGAACGTGATCTCTGTCCCGACGATGACGACGGCCGGTAACCACACGTACTTCGCGGTCGAAGAGACTCCCTGGGTCCCGTCCCTCCACATCAACTACGTCATGGGGGCGGACGAGCTCTCCGTTGTCCTCGTTTTCCTGAATGCGTTGTTGACGCCGCTGGCCCTCGCGATCTCCTGGGATGAGCACCACCGCGTGCCCGCGTTCTTTGCGATGTTCCTGTTCATGGAGACGACGATCAACGGCGTCTTCCTGTCCCTCGACCTGTTCCAGTTCTTCGTGTTCTGGGAGGTCGGCCTGATCCCGATGTACTTCCTCATCGCGGTCTGGGGTGGACCACGCAAGAGGCAGGCCGCGTTCAAGTTCTTCATGTATACGTTCCTCGCGAGCCTGCCGCTGCTCGTGGCGATCTTCGCGTTCTATTTCTACTCGAACCCGGGCACGCCATGCACTTCCCTCGGATCATTAGCCCCGTGCCCGTTCGACATGCGTGCCATCATCGCGACGACCCCGATTCCCGCGGGCACGATCGGGGACCTGATGTTCGTCGCGCTGCTCATCGCCTTCGGAACGAAACTCCCGACGTGGCCGTTGCACACGTGGCTGCCCGACGCCCACGTCGAAGCGCCCACCGGCGGTTCCGTCATCTTGGCCGGCGTCCTCCTGAAGCTCGGCGGGTACGGGCTGATCCGGTTCAACGTCCAGATGATCCCGCAGGCCGCGATGGACATGTACTGGCTCCTCGCCCTCGCCGGGGTGATCTCGATCCTGTACGGCGCGATCGTGTGCCTCGCCCAGGACGACCTGAAACGGATGGTCGCGTTCTCGAGCGTGAGCCACATGGGGTTCGTGACGCTCGGCATCGCCGCCGGGGTCTACGGCTTCACGATCAGCGGCCGCGGCGCGGTCCTCGGCCTCACCGGCGCGATCTTCCAGATGTTCGCCCACGGACTCGTGTCGGCGGCCCTGTTCATGGTCGCGGGCTCGCTCGGCCACACGCTCGGCACGCGGAACATCTCGGAGTTGGGCGGGATCGCGAAACGGGCGCCGCGCATGGCGACGTTCATGATGATCTCGTTCATGGCGTCCCTCGGCCTCCCCGGACTCGTCGGGTTCGTCGCGGAGTTCAGCGTGTTCCTCGGCGTCTATGCGGCGTTCGGGCTGCTCGTCTTCGTCCCGATCCTGACCGTCATCCTGACGGCGGCGTACTTCATCTGGGCGATGCAGCGCGCGATCTTCGGACCGCTGAATCCGAAATGGGAGGCGATGCCGGACCTGCACCGGTTCGAGGTCGCCCCCCTCGCGGTCCTCGTGGCGGCGTTCGCGGTCTTCGGGATCGTCCCGGTCCTCTTCCTGTCCCTGATCTCGAACTGGGCCCAGGGGATCCTCGGGGGCCTCTGACGTGTCGAGCTACGGCGTCTTCCTGCCGGAGGCGATCCTCGTCGCGACCGCGCTCGCGTCCGCGGTCCTCGGGTTCGCATGGCGGAAGCGGCCCGACCTGCTGTGGGCCTTCTCCGTCATCGGCACGGGCCTCGCGATCTTCGTCACCCTCGACATGATGGGCCTCGGCGTCGGGCGGGCGCTGAACCTCTCGGTCTGGCCGTCCGCCGTCGGGACCCAGGGGGATTTCGCCGTCGAGCTGAAGATGCGGGTCGACACGTTCGCGCTGTTCTTCCAGCTGATGTTCGAGTTCGTCGCCTTCCTGGCGATCGTCGCCTCGCGCGGTTTCATCCACGCCGACGAGCCGCATCAGGGGGAGTACTACGCCCTCATGCTCCTCGCGGTCGTCGGGATGATGTTCACCGCGGCCGCGACAGACCTGTTCGTCCTCTTCCTCGCGTTCGAGACGTCGAGCCTGAGTACGTTCGCCCTCGTCGCGTTCCGGAAGCGCGACAAGCAGGCGACCGAGGCGGCGGTGAAGTTCTTCATCATCGGGGCGGTCAGCTCCGGGATCATCCTGTTCGGCATCTCGCTCATCTACGGGATTGCCGGCACGACCTCGATCGGGACGACGACCACGGATCTCCTGGTCCTGCGAAACGGCCTAACGCTCGCCGGCCATCCGGAGATCGAACCGCCGCTGATCATCGCCCTCGTCCTGTTGATCGCGGGCTTCGGGTTCAAGGTCGCCGTCGTGCCGTTCCATATGTGGGCCCCGGACGTGTACCAGGGCTCCCCGACGACGATCAGCGTCCTGCTGACGTCCGCCTCGAAGAACGTCGGGATCGTCGCGCTGTTCCGCGTCTTCCTGATCGGCCTCCTGAGCGTCCAAGTCGACTGGGTCGCGACCTTGGCGATCCTCGCGATCGTGACGCAGACCGTCGGAAACGTCGTCGCAATCCCGCAGCGGTCGATCAAGCGGATGCTCGCGTACTCGAGCATCGCGCAGGCCGGGTACATCCTGATCGCCCTCGCGGTGGGCGCGATCGCCCTCCAGTCCGCTCCGCCGCACACGGACAACGCAGCGTACGTGGCCACGTTCGGACTGGTGGGAGGCATGCTCCACGTGTTCGTCTACGGAGCGATGAAGGCCGGATCGTTCCTCGTCGTCGCCGGAACGGAGTCCCGGGGGATCCCGGACGACATCGAGGCGTACAAGGGCCTCAGCCGCCGCATGCCGTTCCTGGCCTTTTCGATGCTCGTCTTCCTCCTCAGCCTCGCGGGCATCCCCCCGCTCGGCGGCTTCTTCTCGAAGTTCGTCCTGTTCTCGAGCGCGGTGAACGCGTCCGCGTTCAACCAATGGTACTTGGCGCTCGCGGTGTCCGGCGTCCTGAATAGCGCCCTGTCCCTCTACTATTACGCGCGGGTGATCTGGTACATGTACATCCTCGAGCCCGAGGCGGGTACGGCCAAGGAGCCGGTCTCTCGGTCGATCAGTGCCGCAGTGTTCATTGCCCTGGCGATCGTCATGCTGACGGCCGTCATCGCCGTGTTCTTCTTCGGCTACCTGACGGACGCGGCGCGCTCGTTCTTCGGATTCTGAGCACGCGTGCGCCGGATCCGCGCCCGACTCCCCTCCGAAGACTTTTATCCCCCACGCCGACCATGAGGAGGCGTATGGCCTCTCCATCGCCCGGTTCGCGGGTCATCCTCCATGTCGACATGGACGCGTTCTACGCGTCGGTCGAGGTCCGCGAGAATCCAAGCCTCGAGGGGAAACCGGTCGTCGTGGGCGCGGACCCTCGCGAGCATCCGCGTGGGGTCGTCTTGACGGCGAGCTACGAGGCCAGGCAATACGGCGTGCGATCGGCGATGTCGTGCATCGAGGCGTCGCGGCGTTGTCCCCAGGCGGTGTTCGTGCCCCCGCACTTCGAGCTCTACGGTCGGGTCAGCGGGGAGATCATGGACACCCTCCGGACGTTCGCGGACCGGCTGCAGCCGAGTGGAATCGAGGAGGGCTTCCTCGATGTCACGATGCGAACCGGCGGCAGTTTCGCGCACGCACAGGATCTCGCACGGGAGATCAAAGTCGCGATCCGCGACCGGCATCGCCTCACCTGTTCGATTGGGGTCGCCTCGACGAAGGCGATTGCGAAGATTGCCTCGGACCTTCAGAAGCCGGACGGACTCACGGTCGTCTCGCCGGATGAGGTCGTGTCGTTCCTCGCGCCCATCTCGGTCCGGAAGATCCTGGGTGTAGGTCCGAAGACCGCCGAGCGGCTCAAGGAGATCGGTCTCGAGTCAATCGCGGACGTCCAGGGGTACAATCGCCAGGATCTCATCGAGCTCCTCGGGGCGTTCGGCGAGTACCTGCATGACGTGTCGATGGGCCGCGACGCCGAAGAGGTCGTCGAGCCGACCGGCCCCCCGGAATCGATCAGCACCGAGATGACGTTCGAGAAGGATATGGGCGCCTACGCCGACGTGTGGCCGGAATTGGAGGCCATGGCGAAGTCCCTCCACGAACAACTCGTCCATGAGAAGTACGCGTACCGCACCGTGACGCTCAAGGCGAAGTACTCGAACTTCGAGATCCACACGCGCTCGAAGAGCCTGAAGATTCACTCGACGGACCTGGAGCCCATCGTGATTCTCAGTCGGACGATGCTCAAGGAGGTCCTCGCCTCCGGCCGCAAGATCCGTCTCGTGGGCGTGCGGTTGTCCAACCTCCTCGAGCGGGCGGCGCCCCAGACCACCTTGTCGAAATGGACGCCGATCCGCGAGCCGCTCACCGACTCGTGAACGATCCGGAAACGATGATTTCCACGGGGATTTCCTCCAGAGTCCGCGGAAGCGCCGCGAGGATTTTCGGGCTGTCGTCCGTCACGTAGACGCAAATGCAGTCCCGGCCTTCCTTGCGGCCGATGCCGACGCCGACGACCCCGGGGAGGCTCATCAGACGCCCCTCGTGCTTCCGCTTGACCGCCTTGACCGTGGCCATCGTCTGTTCCTTCAATGCGTCCGCGGGATATAGCCGTCGCGAACCGTGAATCCCGAGTCGTCGAATTAATCTCAGTCGTTTGGACGCCACGATATCAAGGCGGAGGCGGCCGAATGAACCCTTCCTGCATCAGGGACTTCGTCTCCTCGCGGGCCCTGCGGATCATCTCGAGGGCTCCCTCATACAACGTGTCGCGCGTCTTCGTCTCCCGAGCGATTCCCTGTTGCATCGCCTTGAGAGCCACCGCGGTCGCCTCTCGCGCGAACACCTCGATCTCATCCATCGTGGGCACGATATGCGTCTCGTCGAGGCCCTTTTCCTCGGCGACCTTCGCGAGTTCCTCCGCGGCCGCGATGCACATCTCGTCCGTGATCGTGCGCGCGCGGACGTCCAGCGTGCCGCGGAAGATTCCGGGGAAACCGAGGCTGTTGTTGACCTGGTTCGGGAAGTCAGACCGTCCGGTCGCAATCACACGGGCCCCGGCCTCCGCGGCTTCCCACGGCCAGATCTCCGGCACGGGATTCGCGATCGCAAAGAGGATCGCGTCGTCGGCCATCGACGCGACCCAGTCCTTCTGGATGACCCCGGGGCCGGGTCTCGATGCCGCGATCGCGACGTCCGAGTCGCGCATCGCTTCGGCGATCCCTCCCTCGCGATCGCCGCCGTTCGTGATGAGGGCGAGTTCCCATTTCTCGGCGTAATCGTTCGCCGCAACTTCGACATCCTCCCGGTGACGGCACACGATCCCCTTCGAGTCGACGAGGATCAGGTATTCCGGTTTTGCGCCGGCCTCGATCAGGAGCTTCGCGGTCCGAATGTTGGACGCCCCCGCACCGACGAGCGTGATCGTGACGTCCGCCATCTTCTTGCCCACGACCTTCAACGCGTTGATCAGCCCGGCGACGTTGATCGTCGCGGTGCCCTGTTGGTCGTCATGCCACACCGCGATCTCGCATTCCTTCCGGAGCCGCTGGAGGATGGAGAAACACTTCGGCTGCGCGATGTCTTCGAGGTTCACGCCGCCGAACGAGGGCGTGATGAGCTTGACCGTCTCGATGATCTTCTCCGGATCCTTCGTCGCGAGCGGAATCGGAAAGGCGTCGACGCCGCCGAGATACTTGAACAGCAGGGACTTGCCCTCCATCACGGGCAATCCGGCCTCAGGCCCGATGTCGCCCAGGCCCAGGACTCGCGTCCCGTCCGTCACGACGGCGACTTGATTCCACTTGTTCGTCAGGGTCCACACCTTGCTCGGGTCCGCTGCGATGTCGAGGCAGGGCTGCGCGACCCCGGGGGTGTACCAGATCGCGAAGTCGTTGAAGCTGCGGACGGGCACCCGCGGGACGATCTCGATCTTGCCCCGGTAGTACGGATGGTACTTCGCGGACTGCTCCTTCGGAAGGTTCGCCCTCTTCAGGTTCTCTTCCACTTCCTTGGGAGTCGGCGCCTTCACGGCTTTGTCGCCGACACGCTTCTTCGTGGCCACCATGGAAGCACCAAGAGAGGACGCGATGAGAGTTCCGGGCTCGCTTAAACCTTTGGACCGATCACTTCGCCATGATTCAACCGTCCCCGATTCACCCGGACCGTGGGCGATTTTCACTTTCGGTGATCCCTCCCGCACGAAAGAAGATGGACCCGGGACTCTTTCGGACATCTATCCGAAAAAGGCGAGGACGATGGTTCGGAGATCTACGATCAAATGGGTGCGCGAGGGCAAGGCCAGTGGACGCGAATCGGGGTTCATTGTGACTTGGGATGTGAATAGCACCGATCGGGCAGTGGCCCACCGGCTCCAGCGATTCGTGTATGGCGACACGGCTCGATCCAACGGGAGAGAGTACCGCTATCCCGGATTCATCGAGAAGACGGGTGTTCGTTATCTTGGTCAGTCGGTCATCTTCGTGCGCCCGAATCTATTGGGTGAACTCGTCGACTTCTTGTCGAGGACCCGAATCGAGCACGAGGTGACGGCTGCCGCGGTTGGATAGGTTTCGGGTATCTGTCCGAAACGCGCGGCCGGCGTAATGGACGCCACTCTGGTCCTTTTCGGGCTTTTGTCCGAAACGTCTCTCGCCTCCCGGAGAGTGAACCCGTCGAAGCCTCTCTTGGTCTGAGAATTTCGGGCACATGTCCGAAGACCCGCAAAGCTTTTTCCGGATCCCTCGCGTGGCCCGACCCGTGCTTACAGCGGTCGTGGATCGTTCGGGTCGTGGCGGCACTCGGAAGGTGAAGGCCGCCTTCGAGGAAGTGGCAGCTCGCTATGCGGAGCACGGCCTCCGCGTCTCATGGCCCGTGTCCGCCGAGATTGTCTCGATGGCGATCATGGGAGCCACGAAGTCGAGCGGTTCCTCGCACACGCTGTTCGTGTCCGTCCGCGCCGTCGAGTCCGGCCTCCTCGACGGGCTCATCGCACACGAGATGGGCCACATGCTCCGGACCGAATTGGGGCACGCGTCCCACAACGCCGAGGTCTTCCGAGCGTTGTCCCGCGAAGTGCGGATCCCGAGGGCCGCCGAAGGCGCCTTCTCGGCCGCGTTCAACCACATCCAAGACATCTACGCCGATGACTACGCGTTCCTCGTGTTCTCGACGGACGGGGACGACCGCGCGTACGAGTTCTTCTCGCAATGGATCGAGGGCAACGCGTCGATGCGGGGACGCAACCGGTGGAAGAACGTCGGCCTCGCCGCGACCAATGGATTTGCGCTCGGGAACCTCCTCCGGCACGGTCGGCTGTCGAAAGACGATCCGCTCTGGGAGCGGGCGCATGCGTTCGACCGGGAAGCCGGATTCGAGGCCGTCGCGGCGCTCGCGGATTTCTACGCCAAGCTTCCGGAGGACCCGTCGCCCGCGGCGTTCGTGACCCAGGTAAACACCCTCGCCACGGTGATGACGCGGGCCGCGTCTTCGTAGGTGCCGCAACGTTTAATACTCGCCCAATGCTGCTTCGATATCTTCAGAGGTAACATCGTGGCCGAAGAACTCGAGACCGCCCAGATTCCCCCGCACATCATGGCGGCGATGCGCGAGCGCATGAAGATGGCGCAGCGCATGTCTCGGATTAAGCACAAGATTGTCGTGATGTCAGGAAAAGGTGGCGTGGGGAAGAGCTCCGTCGCCGCGAATCTTGCCGTCGTGCTCGCAGAGGACGGCTCGGCGGGCATCGTCGATGCCGACGTCACGGGGCCTGACATCCCAATGCTCATGGGCGTCCAGGACGCGCAGGTGAAGGCGACGGAAACCGGGATGGAGCCCACCATCGGACCCGCGGGCGTGAAGGTCATCTCGATGGCGCAGCTGATCGATCGCGATACCGCGGTCGTCTGGCGCGGTCCCCTGAAGATCAAGGCCCTGAAGCAGATGCTCTCCGACGTCGAGTGGGGGGACCTCGACTACCTGGTGATCGATCTTCCACCCGGCACGAGCGATGAACCGCTCAGCGTGGCGCAGGAGATCCCCGATGCGGACGGCGCGGTCGTTGTGACGACGCCGCAGCTAGTCTCCCTCCTGGATGTCCGGAAGTCGATTGCCTTCGCCAAGGCTGTCAAGATGGACATCCTCGGCGTGATCGAGAACATGAGCGGATTCGTCTGCCCGCATTGCGGCAAGGAGACGGACATCTTCAAGGTCGGCGGGGGCGAGGCGGCCGCGAAGGAACTGGGACTCCCGTTCTTGGGTCGCATCCCCTTGGACCCCCGGATCGTCGTCGGGGGAGATGCGGGCAAGCCGTTCGTCCTCGAGCATCCGGACTCCGAAGCGGCGAAGGCGTTCCGTGCCATCGTGAAGAATCTGAAGCCGCACCTCAAGGAAGCGAGGCCACGCCCCACCGGACCCTTGGCGAAGTGAGGATCCGGTCCCGCGGTTCTCTCGAATTGCGGGGCAACGGCCCGATGGACTGAGAGCCGCGATCACGACCAGCGCGTGACGATCGCCTCGACCTGAGGTCGGGGAACCGCACCGACGATGCCGTCGACCAACTTCCCATTCTTGAACAGGAGCATCGTCGGAATCGACGTGACCTGGAACCGTTCGGCGGTGGACGGATTCTCATCGACGTTCAACTTCGCGAGGCGGAGCGCCGCGGCGTGGGCCCTCGCGACCTCCTCGAGGATCGGAGCGACCCGATGGCAGGGGCCACACCATTCGGCCCAGAAATCGACCAGGACGAGACCCGCGCGGCCGACCTCTCCATCGAACGTCGCGTCAGTGAGCCGGATCGGCCCGGTCCATGCCGGAGCAACGTGCTTCGGTCCGGCCGTGGCCATGAGCTCCCGCAGCTTGCGGGCGCGGATCTCGACGAGCTCCGGGTCGTCCATGCAGGCGTGCACGCCGACAGCCCGATAAAAGGGTTTGTCGCGGCCTATCGGGAGACCTTCGCCACGGGGCCGAACTCCTCCGCGAGCGGACCGAGGAGCCGCAGCTCGCGACGGACGAGGGCGATCTCTCGTTCGTTGAAGGCGGTCGGGTCGAACGGCACGAGGAGGACCGCCTCCCGCATCGCGACGGACTCGTTCAGGTCGTGCAGGAGCGCGAGGACGGATCCGAAATCGTTGTGGGAGACCAGGTACTCGAGGCCGTCCAGCAGGACGACGCAGTGCTCGCTGACCTCGATGAAGTGTTCCACGGCGAGCGCGACTTTCTCCGGGGGACTCGGCCGGACCGCGTTCTTCTCCGTCGACACTCGGCTGAGCCACAGGATCGGCGTGCGCTCGAGCCCGTACTCCGTCATGACGGCCTTCGGCGCGCGTCGCGTGATGCACAATCCCTGCGTCCCGTGGGTGACGTAGTCCTTGAAGATCTCGAACGCTTGGCCTGCGTCCCTTTCCAAGACCGCGTACGTGTAGCCCCGATCCAGTTCGTACGTCGGCTTCGTGAGCAGGTGCGCTTCCGCCTCCGGGACGATCAGCGTCTGGAGGAACGACTTCTCGCGGACCCCGAAGGCTATCAGACCCACGAGGGCCATCTCGAGGATGAAGCCGGGAGCCCGCAGGTCGATCCCGAAGTTCGGGAGCAGGATCTCGAAGAGAAGCTCGCCGACGGCGAAGCCGGAGATCCCGAAGATGATGAGGAACGTGTCCCGGCGGACTTCCTCGCCCGGGTTCGTCCGGCGCATATGGAGGATGAACCGGTACGGCGCGTACAGGATGAGGGTCGCGACGGCCAAGCCATTGATGAACAGGAAATAGGGCTCGAACGAGATGAGCGGCGGGTTCACCTGCGCGACTTGGACCGGGGAGACGAGAATCGTGACGATCGTCACGACCATGATGAAGACGTAGAACACGTAGGAATTCGGGAACTCGTTCGTCATGTAGCGGAAGAAGTCCTTCCGGGACGTGATCCCGGCCG
Organism: Methanobacteriota archaeon; assembly: GCA_005878985.1. Taxonomy (GTDB): domain Archaea; phylum Thermoplasmatota; class Thermoplasmata; order RBG-16-68-12; family RBG-16-68-12; genus RBG-16-68-12. Next base: position 11,677 of record VBMA01000088.1, on the reverse strand, counting down.
TCGTCGCGACGACGATGAACGCGCCGATCGTGATGCCGAACATGTAGTCGAACGTCGCTTGGACTCGCTTCGAGAGGACGATGCCCGCCTCGAGCGCCGGTTGGGAGCCTTGCCCCGGTTCCGTGATGTAGATGCTGATCAGGACGTTCGAGATGATCGCGCAGACGAGCAAGGAGATCGCGAAGAGGAGGACGTGCTTCTGGAACACCCGCCCGGTCTTCTGCCGCGCAATCGCCACGATGATCAGGGCCGAGAGGAAGAGCGCGCTCGCTGCGCTCAGGTAAGTCACGATCGTCGTTGCATCCGCCAGGTACGCTCACCCACTGAGAATGAACAATAGCCTCCCTCGAGGCTATTTAAGCGGTCCCCGCCCGTTATCTGACGCGATTCCAGAGGCCCGGCCTCGGGGTGTTCCCAGCAATAATAATCGTATCGGAGAATCAACGGCCGCCCCTTCATATGGGCTGGCGGCGACATCTCTTCCGGTCCCTTGCCAGTCCAAGCCTACAATCCCCTCGGCATCAACCCCGAGGACCTCGATCTCCTCTCGCGGACCGTGCTCCGCCTCGGCGGCTACGCCGAAGGCCTGTTCGACTACCACGACTTCGGATTCGACAAGAGTTACCTGAAGGACCACATCTCGAGCGTCCACGCGACGTTGAAGCGCCTCAAGGAGAACGCCCCGCCCGAGGGCATCCCGCTCCGGCCGCCGAACATCCCGCCCGGCGCGTTCTGGGAAGACCAGGGCGAGGTGTGGAACTACCTCCAGACGCTGCGCTTCGCCGCGGGCGCGACGATGATGACGGAGCAGTACCTCCCCCACATGACGCCGGACAACCTGCAACGGGCGATGACGGCGAAGATCTTCCGGGAGTGCGTCATCGGCATCCTGGACGACCTGATCGACAAGGGCAACTACTCGTACCTGGAGGCGAAGGACCTGCACCACATGGTCCTCAGCTCGATGCTCGACCCGGACTTCGACTCGACGAGCTTCACGAAGCGACTCGTGACGATGCTGCGCCAGGAGCAGATCCCGCTCTTCGACCTGATCAACAACATCGTCCGCGGCTTCAACGTCCTTTGGAACAACTCGCCGCACGGTCACGACTACTTCTACCAGATGGAGATCATGGACGAGCGGGTGGCGCTCGGCCAGGCGCTCTCCATGTTCGAGAAGGAACCGAACTTCTCGATCGCCCGGATGGAGAAGATCACGGAGGCGTTCTACGCGCCGGACGACTCGATGCACTGGTGGGAAAAGCTCGGCGGTCACGTGTCGGCGGCGAGCCGGCACAACCTGATCGACATGGCCTTCACGGACCAATCGTACGAGCTCCGCCGGATGAAGAACTTCATGGCCGGCTGGTATTACTACGACGCCGCCGTGATCCTGATGGACCACGTCGTCAGCATCCACCACGACCTCCGGAACGGGATCGCGAACCTCTCCCTGATCGCGATGCGGGAGAAGGAGCTCCGCGACCTGACGTCGTTGAAGAACTACAACCCACACCTCACGATCGAGGACTACGACGGCCACCTGCGCCGCATCGCCGACCTCACATCGAAGGCGATCCGCCTCGCGACGACGGACGTCCACGATGAGACGCTCGTCTATCCGTTCATGACAATCATGATGCCCGTCGTGATGATGGCCGATTGGATCGGCAACCGCGACGACATGATCCACACGTTCCTCGAGGCGATCGCACCGACGATCAAGGCCGTCGCCAGCAACGGGACCGTGCCAACTCGCGCGATCATCGAGGTCGCGGGCGAAGCGGCCCGCGGACAGTAGTTGCTCTCCGAGTCCAACGCCGTTTCTTCCGGGCCAGCGGCCGTCCAGAGTTGAGCGGCATCATACCCCGGAAACGGTTATATAAGTCGGGGGGATAGCACGAATCGGGAGAGCCTTGACGACCTCATCCCTGGATTTTGGCGTGGCCCCGGAGATGGCCCTTGTCGAGGCGAAGATCCGCCAGAGCATCGTTTCCGAGGAACCCCTCCTCCATGACATCGCCCGCTACGTGATCGAGGCGGGCGGCAAGCGCATCCGGCCGATGGTCACCCTCCTCGCCTTCCGGGCCCTCGGCGGCATGGACGCCGCGCAGGCGATCGACCTCGCCGCGGCCCTGGAGCTCATCCACTCCGCGACCCTGATCCACGACGATATCAACGACGGCGGCGAGATGCGCCGCGGCCGCATGACCGCGTACAAGAAGTTCGGATTGCAGAACGCCCTCATCACGGGCGACTTCTTGTTCGTCAAGGCCTTCGGGATCGGCGGCAAGTTCGACGCGGAGATCGTCGAGCTGACCGCCGACGCGTGCGCCGCCCTCGCGGAAGGCGAGATCCGCCAGAAACGGCACGCCTTCGACACCGCCGTGACGCATCAGGAGTACCTCGACATCATCACGCGGAAGACGGCCTTGCCGATCATGGCGGGCGCGAAGATCATCGGCCTCATTGCCGGCGCACGCCTCGAGGACATCGACGCCGTCGGCGAGTACGGCCTGAACCTGGGGATCGCCTTTCAGATCGTGGACGACATCCTCGACGTCGTCGGAGACGGCGCCCGCCTCGGGAAGCGCACCGGCACCGACCTTCGGGAAGGCAACGTGACCCTCGTCGCGATCCACGCCCTGAACGACGGCAGCTCGATCGATGTCGGCTCGCTGGAGCGCCTCATCGCGAAGCGCCGAAAGCGGGAGGAGGACGTCCGGCGCGGCCTCGCCCTCCTTCGGGATTCCGGCGCGATCGAGAAGGCCCGCGCCGAAGCGTTCGCCTTTGGGCAGCTCGCAAAGAAAGCGCTAGACCCGATTCGGGAGAGCGACGCGAAAGCGAACATGGTCCAACTCGTCGACTACGTCCTCTCCCGCGACCGGTGAGGGGGCGGCGCGATGCCCTCGCCCTACGACGTCATCACTGTCGGATCGGGACCCGCGGGGGCCACGGCGGCCCGATACGCGGCCCGACGGGGTCTGAAGGTCCTCCTCGTCGACAAGCGGAAAGAGATCGGCGTGCCGGTCCAATGCGGCGAATACGTCGCCCACAACGAGGAAGTCCGCGCGATCTTCCCGACCGTCACCGAGCTCGACGATCTCATGGAGGTGCCCTACCGCGTCCGCGAGATCGACACCCCGGTCATCCGGATCTGGTCGCCGAACGGCCGGCGGTACGACATCCCGTTCAAGGGATTCACGGTCCGACGCGACAAGATGGACCAGGGGATCACGGCGCAGGCCGTGCACGAAGGCGCGGAGCTGATGACCGAGACGACCGTCCTCCGGGTCCACGGGGACGACGTCGAAACGAACCACGGAACGTTCCACGGCAAGGTCGTCATCGGATCCGATGGCCCCCGATCGACCGTCGCGAAGGCGGTCGGCCTGGAGTGGCCTGTGTCGGCGCCCGCCATGAGCGCGACCGCCGAAGGCGCGTTCAGCGACGCGACGGACATGTTCTTCGGCAACCTCGCGCCCGGCGGATACGCGTGGATCATCCCGAAGGCCGGTTGCGCGAACGTCGGCCTGGGCACGTGGGAGCGATTCCGCGGGAATTTGCGCGAGCTGTTCGACAAGTTCGTCGCGGCTCGCCACCTCGAGCCCGGCAAGGCGACCGGAGGTTTCGTTCCGGTCTTGGGACCGCCGCCGCGGACGGTCAAGGACAACGTCATGCTCGTCGGCGACGCCGCCGGCATGGTCATGGCGACGAATGGCGGCGGCAACAACGTCGCGATGATCGCAGGCCGGTACGCGGGCCTGACCGCGGCGGATCATCTCCTGGACGGCACGCCGCTCGACGAGTACGAGGCCCGGTGGCGGACGGCGGTCGGCGGGCCCTTGGCGGAGGGCGTGCGCATCAAGCGCTTCGCCGACCGGTTCTTTGGGTCCGACCGGCTGCTCGACGTCGCCATGGTCCTCCTCGGCCGCCGTCGAATGGCGCGCGCGATCCGCTGCCAGCGACTTTTTCTCCCGGGTAGCGCGAAGGTCTTATAGACCCGCGGACCATCGACGGCAGAACCGATGGACTTCCAGTTTCTCGGCGGCGCCTCGGAGGTCGGCCGCCTCGGGATGATCCTGAAGAAGGGGCCGACTTCGCTCCTCTTCGATTACGGGCTTCTGCCGCGGGACCCGCCGCAGTACCCGATGCCCGCGCCTCCCGTGGACGGCATGTTCATCAGCCACGCCCATCTCGACCACACGGGGATGATCCCGTGGGTCACCCGACGCCAGGACGTGGACGTCGTCCTGACCCCGCCGACCGCGGACGTCGCGGATCTCCTGCTCGCGGATTCCCTGAAGATCGCCGACGCCGAGGGCTTCGACGCTCCGTTCGATGACAGCGACTTGCGGACGGCACGCCGCCGGTACCGGACAATCGACTTCGGGGACAACGTGGACATCGGCGACCTCGAGGTCACCGCCCATCCCGCGGGCCACATCCCGGGCGCGACGATGTACGAGGTGAACGGGACCGAGACGACCTTGTTCACCGGAGACCTGCACACACTCACCACCGATCTTGTTTTCGGCGCTCGTCCCGTCCACTGCGATACATTGTTCATCGAATCGACGTACGCCGGGCGGCAACATCCGGAGCGGCTCAAGTCGGAGCACGCCTTCCTGCGGAAGATCGAGCAGGTCGTCAACCGCGGCGGCCTCGCGCTCGTCCCCTCGTTCGCGGTCGGCCGGACGCAGGATGTGCTCCTGACGCTCGCGAAGGCCCGGCACGAGGTCTGGCTAGACGGCATGGGGAAGAAAGTGAACTCGATCTACGTCGAGAACCCGGAATATGTCCGCTCTGTGAAGGCGCTGCGAAAAGCGATGAACCGGACCCACGTCGTGCGAAACCATCGGGAGGGCGAATTTGCATTGCGCGGCGAGGTGATCGTGACGACGAGTGGGATGCTCGACGGGGGACCCGTCCTGCGGTACCTGGAAGTGATTCGGGAGGACCCACGAAGCGCGGTCCTCCTTACCGGTTACCAAGTCGAAGGGACGAACGGCCGGCGCCTCGTCGAAGAAGGTGTGATCGACCTTTACGGCGTCACGGTCGACATCAAATGCGAGTGGCAGAAGTTCGACTTCAGTGCGCACGCCGGCCACGACGACCTGATTCGTTTTATCGAAGGGTGCGACCCACAGCGCGTGGTCCTGATGCACGGGGAGAACCGTCAGATTCTCGCCGACGCTCTGGAGGGTCGCGAGGTGCTTTTGCCTCAGGAAGGACAGTGGCATTCGTTCTAATCTCGCGACGAATAGGTGCAGTCGGTGTGCCGTCCGTCTACGATTCCGATGAAGGCACAGTTCCGGGATCGATCGGTGGGACTACATCAATCACTTACGGTTTGTCGAACTACGCCCCCGTCGCCTCACCAGTCTTGGATTCGTGGATGGACCCGGCTTCCGCCGCATCCGGCTCCTGAATCGGCGCCGTCCAGCCCTCGGCGAGTCGGAGATAGAGCAACACCGGCTCGCCAAGGCGGGTGATGACTACTCCCTTATGCGTGAGCGAGTATCGGGCCTCGGTGGGATGCCCGAATGGGCCCGCGTGCTCAACCAGTCCCACTGCCTCCAGGCCCTGCAACTTTCCGGAAAGCTTTCGGGTGGACATTCCGCCGAGGGCCTTGAGAAGTTCTTGGAAACTAACCGACTTCTTGAAGTAGATGACGGCCAGGATTTCGACGAGTCGGTTCCCAAAGTCGTGCTGCGCAATCGAAATGTTCCTCCGGATCGTCTCCTCATCGTGGAGTTCGACCGGCCCGCCCGTCCGGAGGTAGATGTCCCGCGAGAACTGGAAACAAGTCTGCGCGAGGACGGCGAACCGTTCCGCGAGGTCTCGGAAGATTTCTTGGTCTTTCGGCGAGGGGAGGACTGTGGCCATCCTCGGGCGAGAGGAGGCGCTCATGGGTCACCCCATCGGCTCCAACATACAAAGGGGTCACGTACACACTAGTACACATTTTGCATCTTGCGGGCGAGGATCGCGTGGACCAGCGAGAGTCCACGCCCCGTTCGGCCACGCGACTCCTGAGGTCCAAGGCGATCGGCTCGAGCCGGGTCGCCGCAGGTCCCGCGTGGGGTGCAAACCTCGCGACATCCCACGTAATGGACGAGGAGCCGCAGGCAACGAACCGTCCGGAACGAGGTTACGCCGCCGGCGTCTCCGGCCCGCTTGGCACAAGGCCCAGCTGTCTCAGCAGGGCGAGCCGGTCCCAATAACCGCGGAGATCCTCGATCTTGCCGTTCTGGGCCACGCCCACGCGGAGCGCAGGGTTCGGGTTGTCGAGGTATCCTGGCGAGCAACAATGAAATGGAAACAAGGTCGATGACACTTGGCAGACCGACGGTCCGCCGGCACGGTTTGCCTTGAGTTGGAGCGAGCGCCGACGTCATTCAGGCGTGTGGATGAGACGCCCAGGGTTTGCCCGCACGGCGACGAAGTCGGCCCGGATGGGCATGCCATCGACTTCAGCCCCCTGGAGGAGCACCCGATCGCCTCGTTTGACTTCGTCCCTCACGAAAGCCCAGTAGGGGACTCCCTCCACACGAACGCGCGCGTATCGGTTCCGAGAGACCCAGGAGACGACGGCTTCGCGGCCGATGTAGTCGCGGCGCCATCGCCGACGGAGAAAGGTCCCGATCTGTCCAACGACGAGGCCGGCAAGAAGGAGGACAATCGCCGCAATGGAGTCTGCGGCAAGACCGGAGTGCGAGGGACGAGTCGCGAAGACGAATCCGATGTAAGCGAGGCCAGCGCCTGCGACGCAAGAGCCGAGAACGGCGCCGACAAATGCAATCCGAGCTCTCGCCATGCTTTCGGTCATCGCAAACCATGTCGCTAGTTGAATCCTCGCCGCCGGCCTTGCGAACGCTCAAAGAAGGCCTAGATGTCGCTGCCCTCCGCGAAGCCCCGCGCGAACATGGGGATGAACGGCCTACCGATTATCCTGTGTGCGCTAGATTCCCACGTTCTTCGCGATCATCGCTCGGAGCGCTCTCCCGACATACTTCAGGAGCCTGGGGTCTTCTTTGAGGAGGGCCCACCCAACCTTCGAGGGGAAGTCGATGTCCCCTTTCTTCTCGATGAGGCGCAGCATCTCCGGGCTGTCGAAGATGTCGAAGAGTTCCTCGAACTGGTCGTCGTTAAGTTTGCTGAAGCTCTCGTGGATCGCGAGGTCCTTCCGCAGTTCCTTGCCGATCGATTTCGTCCACGCCTTGTGGTATCGATGGAGGAACCGCCCTGAGACGTCGTCCGCCTCAAGCGCCTCGATCGCCGTCTGCGCCGCCAAGCTCGAACACGTGAGCGCGGTGAAGATGCCGCCTCCGGAGACGGCTTTCGCCTGACACGCCGCGTCTCCCACGACGAGCACGTTGTCCGCGTACGTCCGGCGAGGGAAGCCGAGGGGGATCCCGCCGGCAATGTACAAGATCGGCTGGGCCCCTTTCGTGTACTGCCTCACCTCGGGCCGCGTCAACATCTTCTCCAGGTACGCGTACGCATTCCCCTCCCCGACGCAGAGGCCCACGCGGGCCGTGTCCCCGCTCGGGATGATCCATCCGAAGAAGCCCGGCGCGATCTCGTTCCCGATGAACAGCGTCACGAACCCGGGGTCTCCCCGGACGCCGGTCATCTCGACCTCGAATCCGGGGAGGATTTTTCGTGGGCGGAGGATGTTGAACCACTTCGCGACGTTCGAGCGGACGCCGTCGCAACCGACGATCAGCTTGGCATGAAGTCTCCGCGGCTCCCCATCCTGGTCGATCGAGATTTCGACGCCGCCGTCGTCCCGTCGTGCGGCTTGAGCTTGTGCACCGAGGAACGTGTGCGCGCCCTTCCGAACCGCATCCGTGGCGATCGCCCGGTCGAACATCGCGCGCTGCACGACGACCGCCTGCGTGTTATGGCCGTCGATCACGAGCCGTCGGCCCGAAGGCGAGTACAGCTGGGCCCCGTGGACCGCGCCGATGATCGTCTCCTTGCAGTCGACGTACTCGAAGACCCGCGGCGTGACGAGGCCGCCGCACTGGATCGGCTCCCCGATCTCGCGATGCTCTTCGACCAGGGCGACGTCGTATCCGGCCGCCGCGACTTTTCCCGCGAGGTAGCCGCCCGCCGGGCCCGCCCCGATCACGACGACGTCGAAGGAACGCGCCGAGCTGACCACGTTCCGGCATCACTCCTTCAGATTCATGATGATCTCGAGGAAGTTCTCCAGATGCCTCGACAGCGAGGCGTTGTCTGTGTAGCCGCACGCGGACAGGTCGGGCGCCGCGATCAACGCCGCGGAACCGTCCACGATGACGTCGGTCGCGATGAGGCCCTTGCGGTTCACGACGCCCGCCCCTTCCGGGATCTTCTGGCCTGGCTCCGTGATGATCGTGAATCGGATGCCGCGGGCGATCGCCTGCTCGATCTTCTTCCCCACGTTCTCGCGGATCTCGGAGAACGTCGGCGTCGAGACGATGCACGTCTCCGCCGACTGGTCGATCAACTCGCCGATCTTCTCGAGGACACGCGGCTTCGTGACGATCGTGTAGACGAGCTGCGGCTCCCCTTTCGAACGCAAGACCTCGTGGAGCAGGTCGAGCTTGGCGAACGTGTCCTCGAGGTGGTCGATCACGCGCCCCTTGACCTTGCTAGGCGCCTCCGGCTTGAAGATCGTCGGCCGCCCGCGGGTCGAGATCGCGAACCCTTTCTGGCACAGGCTCTGGAGGACCTTGTACGCGGACGTCCGGGGGATCCGCGCCGTCTCGGCGATCGTCTCCGCGCTCCCGTATCCGTGGGCCACGAGCGCGATGTATCCGCGGGCCTCGTATCCGGAGAGGCCGATCGACTCGAGCGTCTTCGTGGCCCGCTCGAATTCCTGCTCGAGGTCGACGCCGCCCGCGAGCATCTTCGACAAATCTTGCGAAACCACGGGGCCACGATACCCGAGGGCGGTTTTTATCTTTTCGAATCGGCGGGCTCAGTGTTGGATATCGAAACGCGACGCAAGCCTTTATCCGACGGGAGCCTTCCTTCGCGGTCATGGGTTCGGCGCGCCCAGCCGCCCTCGCTGTGATAACCTTCCTCTTGATCTTCTGGAGCGTTTTCACTCCTGCCGTCGGCCAGGATCCGGCGGGCCACATGGTCATCACGACCGACTACGAACTCTTCGGGACCTCGGACCTGAACGGCGGCGGTCACGTGACGTGGACGCTGACCGGAGCCAAGGCTGCGGATCTCCGTGCGAAGATCATCGATCTGTTCGACACATACGGTCAGATCCCCCGCGGCTTTCCGTTCGGAGGCCTGGCGACCTCCGGGAACGGGAACCGCGTCCTGGACCCCGCGGAGGGGGCCGCGTACACAGACCGAGTCGAGAACGTGCTCGAACCGTCCGGAGGCCAAAGTACGGTCGTTCAGTACATGCAGCTGGGGCGGTTCGACCTCCGTGAAAACGACGCGGATCCCGCTTTGGAGTTTTCTCGAAGCACATCAGGTCTCTCAAACACGAATCTGAGCACGTCTGCCGACGTCGAAATCCGGATGCTGTTCGAGGCGAACACGACCACCCGGAATTCGCGGATTTCGCTTCCGACCGCCGCCCTTGCGGAATCACTCTATCGCGTGTTCGCCTACCAAGTCGCCCAGTCGCCGGACCGCGTGGCCGTTCCTCAATGAGGGCGGTTGGCATGTCACGAACTCGACCAGCTGTCCTTCAGGGGTCTCCTCACCGTGTAAGACCTTCTGGGCGGGGAACGACGCGACTGGAACGTACGCAAACAACACCGTGGCTGCAACTCGGACGATTGCGGATTCACTCGGACTCACTTTGCCTGTTTATGTCCCGTTTGACCTACGCCTCGCCTCACAGGCATGGCTCACGTTCAACTACACGGGACAGGTCGCAGATCCAGGGGATCGGCTTCGCCTCGAGATCGCCCACGCCCCCGGGTTCACGGACTGGACGAACCTCTCGTTCGGGACCGGGCCCACCTTGCCGACGACCTCTCCCGGCGTCTGGTCCACCGCGAACGTGAGTCTGGCGAGCTACCTCGGCGATCTGGTGCGACTCCGGCTGAACTTCACGTCGGATGCCGCGGGGAGCGCACGAGGGTTCTTCATCCGCGACTTCGCGCTCCACGCGCCTTCGTTCTACGAGGGCGAGGTCGACCAGGCGGACACCCACTATCTCGTCGGCCCACTGAGCTTCTCCACTCCGGTCGTTCGAACCGGGGGGCTCCAGGTGATCCGGACCCCGGGCGGGGAGATTCTCCTCTACGCCTCGTCGCGCAATGCGTCGGCGATTCCGAGCGAGACGATTCGCTATGCGTCGTTCGACGTCCTCGAGAACCCGCAGATCCTGTTCGCCGTGATGATCGTCGGCGCGTACGCGATTTCACGGCAGCAGCACGATGCATACCGCCGGTACCGCGAGTCCTACCCCGCCGCGTACCGTCTCGCCGTCCACAAGGCGAAGTGGCTCCATCGGCTCGGCGCCCTCGCCATCGGGCTCCTCATCCTCGCCTACTTCGTCCCGACCGCGACATGGATCCTCGGCATCCGGGTCTTCGTCTCTGGCTTGGCCTACTGGGTGCTGGCGATTGCCTTCGCCGTGTTGCTCGGATTCGGCACGCGGGCGTACTACTCCGGCCAGATTGCGCGGGCGTCGGCCGCCGCGAACGAGGAAACCCGAGTGGTCGTGAAGAAGGTCGCGATCCCGACGGGCCCGGTCCAAACCGGAGCCGTCCTCGGGACGTGTCCCCATTGCCAGCGAGAGATCTTCGCCACCGATTCGGCGTACCGATGCACGTGCGGGGTCCTGTATCACCTGTCCTGCGCCGCGAGCCTGACCCAATGCTCGAACTGCCGCACCCCGATCTCCGTGGAGGCCGACCGTACGACCCCCGAGGTCTCGATGCGATGCCAGTCGTGCGGGGAACTCCAGACGGTCCCGGTGGGCACGGATCCGCGCGTGGCCCCGTGCTCGAACTGCAGCGAGTTCCTCCGTCATCTGGACGAAGGCAAACGCTACCTCGTCGTCGCGAGCAACCCCGCGATCGGCTTCGCGTGGCTGCGCGATCTCACGAAGATCGGTCGACCGGCTCTGTGCATGACCTCCGCCGCGGTGGAACGCATGCGCCTCGAGTTCGGTGTCAAGGAGATTCCGATCGTCCAGGTCGCAGGCCACGCGGCAGGCGCGATCGACCCGAAAGACCTCGACCCGATCGGCTTGAGGTCCATCCTCCAGATCACGCGGGAACGGAAGGGTGGCGTGATCCTATACGACGGCCTCGACCAGATTATCGCCGAGTCCTCGCTGGCCGATGTTATCCGCTTCCTCCGGAAGGCGAACGACATGGCCTTCGTCAACGGGGTCACGGTGATCGCGCGCATCGCACCGGGAGCGCTCGCCAATCAGGAAGTCGCGCGACTCAACGCGGAATTTGACGAATACCTCGATCTCTCGGCGCAACTCTGAGGCGCTCACTCCGGGCCGGTCCAGCGCACCCCGATCGAGTGCTCGATGCCCAGGTGGTCTAGGATCCGTGCGACGACGAAGTCGACCAAGTCGGCAATCCGTTTCGGCTGACCGTAGAATCCGGGTGACGCCGGAAGGATGATGACGCCGAGCCGGGCGAGCTTCAGCATGTTCTCCAGCGCGATCGCGCCGACCGGGGTCTCG
>VBMA01000184.1 GCA_005878985.1 Methanobacteriota archaeon | reverse complement strand
CTCACGGCCTATCCTCTCCGGAGCCAGCCCCGTCGTCGGGGGCTCTCGACCGCCGGCGCGGCGGCCTCCTGGGTGAGCCGCAGGAAGACGTCCTCGAGGCTCCCCTCCTCTCCCGTGTGCGCGGCGGTCCGCAGGGCCGCGAGGTCTCCTGTAGCGACGTTCCGTCCGTGGTGGACGATCGCGACGCGCCGGCAGAGCCGCTCTGCGGTGTCGAGCTGGTGCGTCGAGACGAGCACCGTGCTGCCGGCCTGGGCCATGCCGAGGAGGCGCTCCTTCAGGAGGTGCTGTCCCGCCGGGTCGATCCCGATGAGCGGCTCGTCGAGGACGAGGATCGAGGGCTCGTGGATGATCGCGGCCGCGAACGCGACCTTCGCCTTCATGCCTTTCGAGAGGGAGGCGATCGTCTCGTCGGCCTTCGGCGCCAGGTCGAGGGCCTTCAGGAGTTCGGACGTCCGAACGGCGATCCGGTCTTTCGGCAGATTCCGGATGCGGCCGACGTACCCGAGGAACTCGGTCGGGGTCAGATACTCGGGGAGGGTCGGGGCCTCCGGCATGTAGCCCAGTTCCGCCTTGTACCCGACCGGATCGACGAGCACGTCGTGGCCCCTCACCCGCACGATCCCGTAATCCGGCCGCAGGAGCCCGACGAGGATCTTCAACGTCGTCGTCTTGCCGGCGCCGTTCGGCCCGATGAGGCCGAGGATCTCGCCCGGATTTGCATCGAGCGAGAGGCCTTGGAGGGCCGGCTGGCCGTCGTACGACTTCCAGAGCTGTTGCAATTCGATCGCGGCAAGGGCCATGCGAATCGCCGTCGAGAGACCTCCGCGACATTTGAAGGGTTGGTTGGAGTGCCGTAGGAAGGCGAGTCGGGCGGACCGAACAAGGTCAGGCCTGTGCACTCGGAACGACGACGGATTACCGCGATGCTCAAACGACTTTCTTTCCGAGGAGTCCGCGAAGCCGGGCCGCCTTCGCCGTCATCCCTTCGCGGTCATAGAACACGATCGCCTCGGCGAGGTCCTCGCGCCAGCGGTCCTCGTCGTGGATTGCACGACGGAGCTGGGCTTGCGCCTCCCATGCGGCCGCGACCCCGCCCCAATCCTCCGCCGCGCCGAGGACGTCCTGGGCCTTCGTGAAGGTGACGAACGCGAGGTCGAGCCGTCCGGTCTTCCCGTAGAGGCTCGCGAGGTTCAGGAACGCCCATCCGCGGCCCTGGAGGTGTGCCCGGTCGTCCTTCCGGTGGAACCGCTCGAGGGCGTCGAGCAGGAACGCCTCCGCGCGTTTCGGATCATCCCGGTTCGCGGCGAACACGCCGGCCGCGAGGAGCGCTTGCGCGATGACGCCGGGATCGCCGGACTCCTTCGCGTCGTGCAGGCCGGCATCGAAGGCGCTGCGGGCGTCGTCCCAGCGACGGAGTTCCATCAGCGCGTTGCCCCGGCGCAAGAGGGCGAGGGCGCGCATTGCTGGATCGGACGATGCCTTGGCGAGTTCCGCGTAGAGGTCGGCGGCTTCTGCCCAATGCAGGCCCCGCTCTTTCTCGACGCCCTCATGGAGCGTCGCATGGAACGTCTGCAGGTCCATCGCTGAGCGGAGAATCGGACCGCGCGCTTTGTCTCTTTGCGTCCGGACGGTCAATCCGTCCGACCGACTTCCTCGACGGCCGCGACGATCCGCTCGATCTCGGCCGGGCCGATGCCGGGATGGACCGGCAGCTCTAAGAGGCCGGGGATCACGTCCTCCGCGACGGGACATCGACCGCGGATCTTCAGGTCCCGCAGCGCCTTCTGTTTGTACAGCGGCATCGGATAGGAGGGCCGGCAGCCGATCCCGTCCTCGTTCAGGTCCTCGACGATCTCGTCCCGGGACCGCGGGAACGGCTCCTCGCGGCGGACGATGTACTGGTAGTACGAGTGGACCATCCAGTTGCCTTCGGACGGCGGGACGAGGCCTTCGATGCCGTCAAGGCCCTTGGACAGGGCCCGGGCGTTCACTCGCCGCTGCTTCACCCAGCCGTCCAGCTTGGCGAGCTGCGCGAGGCCGATCGCCGCGGCGATCTCCGTCATCCGGTAGTTGAAGCCGACGAGGACGTGCTCGTACTTCGCCGGCTGGCCGTGGTGCCGGAGGA
>VBMA01000110.1 GCA_005878985.1 Methanobacteriota archaeon | reverse complement strand
TATTCCTTGACCGGAGGAAGCGTCGACCGCGCGCTCCCGCCTCCCGGAAAACGCCGCGGCGCGCACGATGATGGCGCCCTCCGGGAGAGCACGCAAGCCTTCAAATACGACTTTGATTTATGAAGCGCGAACCGACGCGTGTTCCTGATGACGACCGCATACGATGTCCCTCCGGTCCTCTTGATCGAGCGCCTCAAGGAGAAGCTGCAGGCCGAAGGCAAGATCAAGCCGCCGGAATGGGCGCCGTTCGCACGCACCGGGGTGAACACGGAGAAGGCTCCAGTTCAGAAGGACTGGTGGTATCGCCGCGTCGCCGCCGTCCTACGGAAGGTGTACCTGCACGGGCCCATCGGCACGTCCCACCTCGCCGCCGAGTTCGGCGGCCGCCGGGACGACGGCTCGGCCCCCTATCATCCGCGACGCGGTTCGCGCTCGATCGCCCGGGAGGCGATGCAGCAACTCGAGGCGATAGGCCTCCTCACGAAGACGGACAAGAAAGGCCGCTCGATCAGCGCTGTGGGCCGTAAGCTCTTGGACTCCCTCTCCCATGAGATCCTCATTGAGCTCGCGAAGACGAACCCCGAGCTCACGAAGTACGCCGGAGGCCCGTGAGCCGATGTCGATGGACGAGGACGAGCTCGACGCGATCCGTCGGCGGAAGATGGCGGAGCTCCAGCAGGCCCAGGTGCAGGCCCAGGCCGAGCAGCAGTACCGGGAAACGCAACAGGCTCAACGGCAACAGATCCTCCGCCAGATCTTGACGCCGGAGGCGAGGGAGCGGCTCGGGCGGATCGAACTCGCGTACCCCGAGCTGAAGGAGAATATCGAGAACCAACTGATCGCGCTCGCGCAGAGCGGCCGCGTGCAGCGGATGATCGACGACCCCACCCTCCGGCAGATCCTCGAGCGCGTGATCCCCCGCAAGCGGGACATCAAGATCGAGAGGCGCTGACGATGGCGCGGAACAAGCCGTATGCGAAGAAGCTCCGACTCCTGAGGGCCGTCAAGTCGAACCGCCGCGTCCCCGCCTGGGTCATCCAACGCACGAAGCGACGCTTCACCCGCCACCCGAAGAAACGCTCCTGGCGGCGGAACAAGCTGAAGGCGTGAGGCCATGGCCGAGCAGGAAGAGGAGCGCATCATGGTCATCCCCTTGCGGGCGGCCTGGGCGGCGTCCCGCACGGACCGGACGCCGCGGGCGATCAAGGCGATCCGGGAACACGTGCAGCAACACCTCAAGCCGGACCGGATCTTCATCGACGACGTCTTGAACGAGTACTTGTGGAAGCGCGGCCGGGAGCATCCGCCCCGCCGGATCCGCGTCAAGGCAATCAAGTTCGAGGACGGCTCCGCCGTCGTCTCCCTCCCGGAGGACTGAGGGACCCCATTGCTTCGGCGGCTCGAGATCGCGGGGAACCCCTACATCGGCGTTTTCTGCGCGGCGAACGACGAGCTGCTGATCGTGGCCCGGGACGTCCCGAAGTCCGCAATCCGCCACATCGGCGGTGCCCTGGAGACGTCGCCCATCGTGACGAGCGTTGGGCACTCGACCGTCGTCGGCTCGCTCTTGGCCTTGAATTCGAAAGGCATCCTCGCGTCCCCGTTCATCGAGGAGGCGGAGATCGAAGCGATCGGCGACGGCGTCTATCCGCTCCCGCATCGACTCAGCGCGGTCGGGAACAACGTCCTCTGCAACGACTACGGGGCGGTCGTCCATCCCGGCTACGACGACGAGGCGGTGGCGTTCATCGGAGAGGTCCTCGGGGTGAGCGTGGTGCGCGGGACCGTCGCTGGCATCAAAACCGTCGGCAGCGTCGCGGTCGCGACGAACAAAGGCGTCCTCTGCCATCCGCACGCGCGGCCCGGAGAGATGGAGGTCCTCAAGGCCGCGCTCCGCGTGCCCGTCGTCATCACGACCGCCAACTACGGCGCCGCGCAGGTCGGTGCCTGCATGGTCGCGAACTCCCACGGCGCGGTCGTGGGCTCGCGCACGACGCCCATCGAGCTCGGACGGATCGAGGAAGGACTCTCGCTGTTCTAGGCCCTTCCGTTTACAAACCACCCGGCAAGTTTGATATATCAAGGGATAGCTAGGTCTCCTGACGATGAAGACCCTCGTCCTCTGTGTCGACCGGGATAACGACATCGGAATCAAGACGGGCCTTCGCACCCCGCTCGTCGGCCGCGAAGAAAATCTGGCGGCGGCGACGAGGCTCGGCCTCGCCGATCCCGAAGATTCCGACGTCAACGCGCTCCTGAGCGCGGTCTCCATCTACGATGGCCTCCACAAAGAGGGCGCGGACGCCGAGGTCGCGACGATCTGCGGGGACGTCCGCGTCGGTTCCGTGTCCGATCTCGTGCTGACGAAGCAACTCGACCAGGTCCTCGAACAGCTCCGGCCGGACCGAGTGTTCCTCGTCTCCGACGGCGCCGAAGACGAGGCGTTCTCGCCGATCATCGGCTCGCGCATCCGGGTCGACCACGTGCGCCGCGTGTACGTGCGGCAGACCCCGACCGCGGAATCGCTCTACTATACGATCGGCCGGCAGCTGAAGAACCCGCGCGTGCGCCGCAAGATCGTGGCCCCCCTGGGATTCGTCCTCCTCCTGTTCGGCGCGATCTACCTGGCCCTCCCGAATCTGGCATCGGGCCTGGCGCTCATTCTCGCGGGCCTCTACTTCATCATGATCTCGCTGCCGTTCCAGAGCGTCGGAGATGTGTTCAAAAAGGGCGGCGAGCTCTACGAGCGCGTTCGGGATTCCGTCGCGAACGGGAACCTGGGGATCTTCTTCAATGTCTCCGCGCTCATCTTGATCCTGGTCGGGATCTTCTTCGGGGCCGATACCGCGACCCGAAACGGCGACACGTACGTCTCGCAGTTCCTCTGGTTCGTCATCGGCGCGGTCTGGTGGTTCGTCATCGGCACGTTGCTCTTCGAAGGCGGCCAAGTCATCAGCGCGTACCTTCGGCATGGACGGGCTCCCCGACACGCGGTCGCCGTCGCGGTGACGTTCGTCGCCCTCGGCCTCCTGGTCCTCGGGATGACGCAGATCCTCCAGACGATCCTCGGAGAATACAACCCGGCCGCTTCGTTGCCCCTCATCTACCTGAGCATGGGCCTCGCCCTGTTCCTCGTCGCCGTCACCGGCCTCTCGTACCGAACGCGGGAGCAGGGCCCCCAGTCCCCCGATGAGAGCTAGCGGCGCCGAGGGGTCGGATGGACTTCGAGACGTGGCAGCCGTTCTACGAACAGATCCTGAGCGATTTCGGCTTTTCCCGGGACAAAGACGAGGCGGTCGCCGCCGAACTCGACAAGCTCCTCGGAGGCCATCGCGTTCCGGACTCGGCCCTCCGGAAGATCCTCCGAGGGAAAGAAGTCACGGTGGCCGGAAACGGTCCAAACCTCGAGGACGAGATCGGGGAGGCCGTCGGGGTTCTCCTGACCGCGGACGAGGCGACGTCGGTCGCGCTCGGTCGGGGCCTCATTCCGGCAATCCTGGTCACCGACCTTGATGGGATCGTGGCGGATCAGGTGAAGGCGAACGCCGAAGGCACGATTGCGGTGATCCACGGCCATGGCGACAACGGCCCCGCGGTCCGGGAGTGGGCCCCGCGGTTCTCCGGCGGAACGGTGGCGACGACACAGTCCCGGCCGCTCGGAGGCCTCCGGAACTTCGGCGGCTTCACGGACGGAGATCGAGCGGTGTTCCTCGCGGATCACTTCGGCGCCGCGCGAATTCGGTTGGTCGGCTTCGACTTCGAACGTCCGAATGCGAAGGACGCCGATCGGCGCATGAAACAACGGAAACTCGATTGGGCGTACCTTCTCCTCGGCAGCCTCGATCGGGACGAGCTTGAACTATGAGACACTCTTGCGGGCCTTCGCGGTCCTCCAGCTGAGGATCGGTTCGCGGGCCGCCTGGACCTCATCGACGCGCGCCACGGCCGTGTTGTGCGGCGCGGAATGCAACGTCTCGGGATCTTCCTTGACGATCTTCGCCAGTGCGTCGACGAAGCCATCGAGCGTTTCCTTCGTCTCCGTCTCCGTCGGTTCGACCATCAGTGCCTCTTCGACCAAGTGCGGGAAGTACACGGTCGGTGGATGGTATCCGAAGTCCATGAGGCGCTTCGCGAGGTCGACCGTGCGCACGCCCTTTTCCGCCGCGAGCTTCGCGGCACTCGCGACGAACTCGTGTTTCCGGAGCCCGCCGAACGGCACGTCGAGGACGCCGGCTAGGCGATGTCGGAGGTAGTTCGCGTTCAGCACCGCTCGATCGGAGACCTCCTTGAGCCCGTCTCCGCCCATCCGGAGGATGTACGCGTACGCTCGCACCAGGAGCGCGAAGTTGCCGTACCACGCGCGCACCTTCCCGATCGACTTCGGTCGGTCGTAGTTCAGGTGGTAGCCGCGGCCGTTGAGACCGATGACCGGGACCGGCAGGAACGGCTCGAGTGGTTTCTTCACGCCGACGGGTCCGGCTCCCGGTCCGCCGCCGCCATGGGGCGTCGTGAACGTCTTGTGCAGATTGAAATGGACGATGTCGAAGTTCATCTTGCCGGGCGAGGTGCGGCCCAGGATCGCGTTGAAGTTCGCCCCGTCGTAGTAGAGCAGGCCGCCCGCGTCGTGCACGAGCTGGGCGATGTCCAGAACGTGTTCTTCGAAGATCCCAAGGGTGTTCGGATTCGTCAGCATGAGGGCGAGCGTCTTCGGACCGGCGGCGGCCTCGAGAGCTTTCAGGTCGACCCGACCATCTTTCGACGGGATCTCGATCAGGTCGAATCCGAGCATCCCGGCGGAGGCGGGGTTCGTGCCGTGCGCCGTGTCGGGAATGATGACTTCGTGCCGCTCCTCTCCGCGCTCCCGGTGGTACGCTTGCGCCAGCAGTAGGCCGGTGTACTCCCCCTGGGCGCCGGCCGCGGGCTGCAGTGTGACCGCGTCCATCCCCGCGATCTGTGCGAGGAGGCCCTGCAGCTCGTACAAGAGGCGGAGGGCGCCCTGGACGGTCGACTCGTCCTGATCCGGGTGGATGCGCGTGACGGTCGGGAGGGCCGCGAGTTCCTCGGTAAATTTCGGGTTGAATTTCATCGTGCACGATCCGAGCGGATAGAACCCCGTGTCGATTCCAAAGTTCATCTGCGAAAGGCGCGTGAAGTGCCGGACGACATCATGCTCCGAGAGATTCGGGATCGCGAGTTGCTGGCGCTGAATCTTCGCGGGGACCAGGTCCGCGAGGTCCACGTCGGTGTCGGGGGCGGATCGCTTCTCCATGAGGAGCGGTTCGTCCCAGTACGCTTGGCGGAAGTTCATCGAAACCCCTCCAAGGCCGCGATCAGGCGCTGGACCGCCTCCGGGGTGTGGCGACCCGTCGTGGCGAACAGAGCGGAATCACTCAGTTCCGGGAGCTGACGGGTCAGCGGCAATCCCCCGTGGATGCCCTTCTCCAGGAGGGCTCGGTGGACACCGGCATAGCCCTTCTTCCGTCGCACAACGAACTCGTTGAAGTGCGCCCCGTGGAACAGCGGGGCTTCGAATCCGTCGATCGCGTCGATCGCCTTTGCGAGTTCCCTCGCGCGACGAATGTTTTCCGCGGCCACCCGGCGGATCCCGTTGGAGCCGAGCACCGCCATGTACGCCGCGGCGGCGACTGCCAGGAGAGACTCGTTCGTGCAAATGTTCGACATCGCCTTCTCGCGGCGGATGTGCTGTTCCCGCGTCTGCAGCGTCATGCAGAAGGCGCGATGGCCTTTCGCATCCCGCGTCAAGCCGATCACGCGCCCCGGCATCTTCCGGATGTGGGCCTGTCGACACGCGAAGATCCCGAGCAACGGACCGCCGAAGTTCATCTGGGTGCCGAGCGGTTGGCCTTCGCCGACGACGATGTCGGCCCCGAAGTCTCCCGGAGGGCGGACGACCGCCTGCGCGATCGGGTTCACGCCGACGACGAGGACGCCGTTCGTCATGGCTCGAATCTCTTCGAGTTGCTCTTCGAATCGTCCGAAGAAGTTCGGGTTCTCCACGTAGACGCCGCAGACGTCGGGCGAGAGCGCGGCCTTCAGCTTCGCGAGATCGAGCATCCCGCTGTCGCGGTCGTAGTCCACCTCGCGCACCTCGATCCCGGTGCCGAGGACGTAATTCGCGAGGACCGCGCGGCGATTGTGCCGCAAGGCCCGGGGAACGAGGAAGATCCGCCCGCCATGGATGCGATGGGCCATCCGGGCCGCTTCACCGAGCGCCGTCGAGCCGTCATACATCGACGTGTTCGCGGCGTCCATCCCGGTGAGCTCGCAGATCAAGCTCTGGTACTCCCACAGCGCCTGGAGTAGGCCCTGGCTGATCTCCGGTTGGTAGGGTGTGTACGAAGTATAGAATTCAGAGCGCGAGACGATCGCCCGCACGCTGGCGGGAATGAAGTGATCGTACAGGCCTCCCCCGAGGAACGTCGGCATCTCGACGACCGTGCGGTTCGCCCCGAGCATCGAGGTCACCCGCGCGACGACGCGGTCCTCCGACAGGCCGTCCGGGACGTCGAGCTTCGGAATCCGCACGCCCGCGGGGATGTCCACGAAAAGGTCGTCGACGCTCCGGAGGCCCATTTCCCGGAGCATCTCGGCCTCATCGGAGGGCATGCGGGTGCTGCTGAAAGGTAGGCGACACTTAAGGGTTTTGAAGGGTCAGGTCCTTCACGCCGACCCCGAGCCGTACCTTCGAAAGTCGGAAATGAGTCGCAGGCCCGAGCCGGCCTCGACGAGCGCCGCGGCTCCGAATCCGATCGAATTCTTGTACGCCTCGGATGGACGTTCACCCTTCAGCGACGCGGTGACTAGTGAGAACAGCATGCCGTGGCATGCGACTACCACAGTTTGGCCGTCGTTCGACTTGGCAATGCTCTCGAGGCAACGCGTGCCGCGGACCGCGGCTTGCGCCAACGATTCCTTGCTCGGCGGGATGAAGTCCTGGTCTGCCCACGCCTTCTTCTCGAGCGCGGCATATTCCGGCTGCGGGATTCCGGATTCGTCGGCCGACCATTCTTTGAGGCACGGTCGCTTCGACATGGAGAGCCCGAATGCATCAGCGAGGATGATGGCGCTTTCGATGCTGCGTCGCAACGGGCTCGCGAAGATCGCGGCAGGCCGGCCCACGGGCCATGCGCCGGCGAGGCTTCGAACCTGTTCCTCTCCGCGTCGCGAGAGAGGCGCACGGTCGAAGTTCGACGTGTAAGGAGGGCGGACGATTTCACCGTGGCGCACGAGGACCAGAGTCGTGGTCACCCGAGCGCGCCCCCGGAGACCACGCCAATCACGCGGATCCGCTCGCCGTCCTGCAAGGCTGTGTCCGCGGGAATCGGTCCATCACCCCGGAGCAGAATGTGTGCGTCCGGGGCGAGTCGAAGGGCCCGCAACAGGTCGAGACCGCTCGCCGCGGAACCGAGTTCGACAGAAGCCTCCCTCCGGCCGGGGTGGATTTCCGCGGTGACGTGCATCGTTCTGTCGAGGACGCCTCCGGATTTAAGTGTTCTCCCGCGACAGCGTACGTCGGAACAATTATCCGAGACATCTGTCTCAGGATGACTCGCTGCCCAGGTCGCCTAGTCCGGTAGGGCGGCGGTCTCGAAAACCGCTGGGTTACCCCTCGCAGGTTCAAATCCTGCCCTGGGCGCTCCAACCACGCGATGGGGAGGTTTTTGGCCCTTAGCGTCCCCACGAGGGAGGCGACGCACCGTGGCACGTGTCCCGTCACGCCGGGCCCGTGCGGCCCCTTCCCTTGCCAGATCCAGGAACGCGGTGAGCCCCTTCTGTTCGGAGTATCGTTACGACGCCCTCGTTGCCCGCCGAGCCCGCCCTCACAGGCGGGCACCTTTCTCTTTTGAACGGGGAACGCATACCCACATGCGGAAGGCGCGACCACGAACGGAGAGGGGTGGAGCCGGAAAGAATGGGGGTGGCTGACGACTGTTCTGAGCTTCATCGTCATGGGTGTGGGTGTGGCGGCGTGGACCTACTTTCAGTGTGAAGTCCCTGCCGGTTCCGGTTGCCTCGGTGGCTACCCATACCACGATATTGGTCTTCTGGCAATGATTTTCGGCGGCGTAATGTTCGTTGTGGGAATCGTCCTGTTACTTATCTCGGCACAACACCTATGACCGGCCGCGTGCGCCGATTCAAAACATTCCCTGGAGGATTGCATGCCCGTGGTCCGAATCAAGCGCACCTAGGATTTTAGGGTGCATTCATGGAGAGAAGCAAATCCTTCCCTGGCCGCCCTTTCATAGGGGCGCGCGAAATTCCGTGACGCCCGCAGACCGCCTCGCGGCCGGCCCCCTTCGCTGAGCATTCGATTTGCCGCGGACAGTCCTCACCGATCAACTGATTTTGGCACGATGGCCCGCAGATCGAAACCGCCAAGCGAGACCGTAGAGAGACGCCGTGACGGCCGACCCAATTATGGCGTTCCAAAAGTAAATTATACTGAGGTAGACCGTCAGGGCCGTCCACACCAGCGCGAGGATGAGAAAGAAAGACGAGGGATTGAACCCGTGATTGGNNNNATTGGTCGAAATGATCTCGAAAACCCCATCGGCGTCAGGAATTCTCGTCGGGACCACCGGTCATTCGCAAACTATCGACGCCGTCGCTTGATTCGATGAGACGGCCCACTGCCTTTGCGGCGACGCGCGCGGCGACGCGCTGCTCGGGTCAGCCGGACTTCCTTGCGCGCCATCGGAGACGGGACGCTTCGGGTCTATTTGAATCCTCTTCGCACCCTCGCCGCCTGGGCCGGACACCGTCCGCCTCACCGTGCAACTCGTCTCATCCGACTCTCGTGTAGAATCAATCTTATCTGGCTCGGTCGCGATTACGGCGCGACGCCGGTGTCAATCCATTTCACCCGACTCTCTCGTTCCGTCACGATCTCGAGCGCTTCTCGACCGGGCCTTTAACGGGTGAGATTGTGGCGGATCGGCAATCAGGCGCACCCGTCGCGGGCCGCCTACGCAACGGGGCGCGCGCGTGGTACGAAAGCCTGTCCCCCTTGCGGATTCGAAGCGTTCGAATCTACCTGTCTGGCCAAGTCATCTCGCTCATCGGAATCTGGATGCAGCAGACGGCCCAGTCGTGGGTCGTCTGGGAGCTGAGCCACTCCGGCACCGCGTTGGGCATCGCCGCGATGCTCGCATTCCTCCCCACGTTCTTCCTCGGGCCATGGATGGGCGTCTTCGCCGACCGCTGGGATCGACGGAAGGTCCTCATCGCAACCCAGACCTCCGCGATGATCCTTGCGTTCGTGTTCGCGATCCTCGTCCAAACCCGCGTCATCGCATTGTGGCACGTGTTCGTCCTCGCGACCTTGCTCGGGATCGTGAGCGCGCTCGACTTCCCCTCGACCCAGGCCTTCATCGGTGACATCGCCGGCATGTCGCGCGTGCGCGAGGCGATCATCCTGAACACCTCGATCTTCCAAGTGAGCCGAATGATCGGGCCGGCGCTCGCCGGCTGGGGGATCGGCTACCTCGGCGTCGCCTCAGCCTTCTGGATCAACGGGGTCACGTTCCTCGCGGTCATCGCGAGCCTCCTCGTGATTCGCGGGAACCAGGTTCGTCGAGCGTCGACCGGTCGTCCGTTGCAGGAGTTCCGCGAAGGTCTCGCCTTCCTCCGCAAGGAGAGGCGGGCGCAAGACCTCCTCGCCTTCAGCGTCATGGTCACGTTCTTCGGCATCTCGAGCATCATCATCCTGCCCGCGGTCGTGTCGCTCGTCCTCGGAGGCGGCGCGGACATGCTTGGCTTCCTCCTCGCCTCCTCCGGGGCCGGGGCGCTGGTCGGCGCGCTCGTGCTGACGCCACTTGCCCAGCGGGCCCGCCGAACGGGGAGCATGCTCGCCGCGAACGTCGTCTGGAGCGGCGTGTGGCTCGTCCTGTTCTCCTTCACCCGGACCTTCTTCTTCTCCGCGGTCACCATCTTCTTCGTCTCCCTGACGATCCCCGTCGTCCTCGTCACCGCGAACGGCCTCCTGCAGATCCTCGCTCCGCCGGACATGCGCGGCCGGTTGCTGAGCCTCTACCTGATGATCAGCTTCGGCGCGCAGCCGATCGCGGCCCTTCTGATTGGGATCGCGGCGGATGCGTTCACGCCGATGGGCGCCATCCTACTGAATGGGGTCCTGATGGTCGTCGTCGCCGGCACCTTGGTCGGTCTTCGGTCCGGACTCCTCTCCTGGGAGGCTCGGGCCACGATCGCGGGCGCCTCGGCCGGGCCGCCAGCGCGATAGGCGCTTCACGTTGCCGACGAGGGTCGAGAGCACGGACGCCTCCACCGAGTCCAGCCCCTGAGGGACGGGGTCCCGATTACGCCAGACGTTCCAGAGATAGATGCCGAGGGCGGCGACCACGAGCGGAGCTGCGAGCACGACGAGGTCCAGTCCCAGCGGAAGGCCGAAGAGCCCGGACGACTCAACGCTGAGCGGCTGCGACACCGCGTCGTACTGGCCCGCGGAGTCGTTGACGAACAGCCAGACGACGAACCGCCCTCTCGTTTTCCAGGCGTGCGAGGTCGTGCATCCGGATGCCCGCGAGGCGTCCCCGAAGTCCCACGTGCAATTGTATGGGCCGATCCCGCCGCTCGGATGCGCGATCAGCTGCGCGGTCTCGCCCAGGATCGCGGGCGATGGACCCACCTCGAAGCTCGTGGTGAGGGCGATGACGATCTCGAGCGTCTGCATCGCGGTCGCGTTGCTTCCCGCGGAATCGGTGAAGGTCAACGTGACGTTGTACGCTCCGGTCCGGTTCCACGCGTAGGACACCGAACACCCGGTCCCGAAATTCCCGTCCGCGAAGTCCCAGGAACAGCGGTACCCGCCGGATCCGCCCCCGCCGGTCGCGACGAGGTAGACGGTCTCATTCTCCCCGGCGACTAAGGTCGACGTGACGAACGAAACGGTGAGCGGTCCTCCCGGCGGGCCGAGGTTCGTCTGTACGTCGACCGAGCCGTTCTGCCACGTCTGGTTCCCGCCGGCGTCCCCCATGGAGAGATTGACGACGAAGTGGCCGGCGGCCGTCCACACATGGGACGTGGTGCACCCGGTCGACGTCTTCCCGTCCCCGAAGTCCCACGCGCACGCGTACCCTCCGGATCCGCCATGGCCGGTTCCGGAGAGGGTGATGCTCTCGTTGACCCGCGGGAGGGACGTCGATATCGACAACGTCGCGCTAAGCGGCACCACGGGAGGCGAGCTTGCGGATGAAACGGAGATGAGCGGCAGGGAGGTGGATCGACTGGCACCGAGGGCGTCCGTCGCTCGGACGGACGGCGTGTAGTTGCCCTCCGTCGCATAGATATGGGTGATTGTTGGACCGGCGCCGGAGGTCCCGTCTCCGAAGTCCCATCCGTACCCGTACGGATTGCCGCCGCCACCGGTTGCCGTCGCGGTGAAGTCGAAGACCGTTTCCGTGGTCCCCGACGGGGGCGTGGCGGAACCGGTGACCTGGATGTTCGAGATCGTGACCGACGCGGATCCGGAGGTCGTCGCGCCGTTTCCGTCCGTGACGACGACCGTCGTCTGGAACGCTCCGGTCTGCGTGTACATGTGGGTGATTTGGACTCCTGAACCCGTCGTCCCATCGCCGAACGACCAGGCGTACGCGGTGAAGGTCCCGGGTCCACCGCTGGCCGAGGCCGTGAACGTGATGATCGAGCCGGGCGCGGCGTCCGGGTGGTCCGCGGACGCGGTCACGGAGGGCGCGGGGCTGATCGCCACGGATGTCGAGTCCGTCGCGCTCACCGATGTCGCGTCGGTGACGGTACACGTCACGGCCATGGCCCCGTTCGCTTGGTAGGCGTGGCTCACGACGGACCCGCTCCCGGAATTGCCGTCGCCGAAGGTCCAGCCATACGTATACGGGGCGGTCCCTCCGGACCCGGTGCAGGTGAACGTGATCGACTGTCCAACATCCGCCGCAGTCTGTGGTGAATTCGCGCTGGCGCCGAGCGGCGCGGGCGGCGATCCCACGGTGACGCCCTGGGTCTGTGCCACCTTGCTGCCGCCGAGGGAATCCGAGGCGGTGACGAAGGGCGAATAGCTCCCGCCCGCCGAGTAACTGTGCGCCACCGGGGAACCCGTATCCGTCGTCCCGTCGCCGAACGTCCACGCAAAGGTGTACGGGGAGCCCGATCCACCGCTCGCGGATGCCGTGAACGTGAACGTCGTCGTCGTGTCTCCGGTCAACGGCGATACGTCCCCCGTGGCCGCGATGTCGGAGATCGTCACCGACGTCGAGTCGGAGGCGGTCCCGCCGTTCCCGTCGGTCAGGGTCACGGTCGCTTGGTACGAGCCGGCTTGGGAATATGCGTGCGCGGTCGGCGCACCGGAGCCGGGCGAGCTGTCCCCGAAGTCCCACGCGAACGAATAGGACCCGTCTCCCCCCGAGCTCGCTGCATCGAAGGTCAGCGTCGTGCCCGGCGCCGCGAGATTGTGGTTGACGGACGCGGTCACCGAGGGATTCGGACTGATGACGACATTCTTCGAGTCGGTCGCAATGCTGAGCAGCAGGTCCGTCACGGTGCAGGTGGCCGTGTACGTCCCGGTAGATCCGTAGGTGTGCGAGACCGTCGGGCCTGCCCCGATCTCGCTGTCACCCAGGGTCCATGTGTACACGTACGGGGAGGTCCCGCCCGAGGCGGTGCACGTGAACGTGATGCTCTGGCCGAGATCGGCCGCCGGCGGGTCTGCGGTGACGGATGCACTCAACGCATCCATCGGCGTCAGGTCCGGACCCGCCCGGACTCCGCCCAGTTCAGGGCCCCCGGCTGCGTGGCGAAGTGCCGACCACGGTCCGTTCCATGCCGGAACGAGGGCGAGGACCAGCAATACCGCAAGGGCTGCGATGCTCCCGGCCCGAGCA
The DNA here is from genome assembly GCA_005878985.1 of Methanobacteriota archaeon. Classification (GTDB taxonomy): domain Archaea; phylum Thermoplasmatota; class Thermoplasmata; order RBG-16-68-12; family RBG-16-68-12; genus RBG-16-68-12. The sequence goes on along the minus strand of VBMA01000110.1, from coordinate 4,168 downwards.
AGGGGTGCCATGAGCATGATCCCCGACGATTCGAAGCCGGAAGGGACCTATTAGTAGGGCACATCACGAAATGTGTTCATTCGTGTTCACCGCGCCTTTCCAATCCCGGTTTCTTCGGTGCTGCGGCTGGCACTCTCCGATTCCGGCGGGCCGGAAACTCTAATGGCCGCGGCCCTCATGTCGCGCCATGGCCGCCCCGTTCGGCAAGCTCCTCTACCTCTACGTCGGCACCTCCGATTTCGAGCGCGACCTGGAATATTATACGAAGGTCTTGGGCGCGAAGGTCGTCTGGAACCAGCACGCGTTCGGCGCGAAGGTGGCCGCCCTTCGGCTGTGCCAAGGCACCCAGTATCTGCTCGCCGACCACCGACCGGCTCCCTCCATCCTGCCGCTTTTTGAGGTGAAAGACCTCAAGGCGAAGGCCAAGGAGCTCCGAGCGCGCGGGTGGAAGTCCGAGGGTCGCTCGTTCGAGGTCCCTCCCGGCCCGTGCGTGGTCTTCAAGGATCCGAGCGGGAACGAGCTCGGGATCCTGGAGAACGTGCGACCGAACGTGATGGGCGAAGGCTTTGAGGACTAGGACGGCGCTCCGCCGTCGTCACGAGGTGAAGGAATGGGGATGTTCGAGCACCCGAACGCGGCCCTCGTCGAGCGGTTGTACGCGGCCTTCGATGCGGGCGACACGGAGGCCCTGAAGAAGCTGATCGCGGAGGACGCGGTGTGGCACGTGCCCGGCTCGACCGAAATCTCCGGTGATCACCGAGGACACGAGGCGATCTTTGCGTATTTCCAGAAGGCCGCGGAGTTGAGCGGCGGGACGTTCCGGGCGGAGCTCGTCGACGTCCTCGCGAGTGACATGCATGCCGCGGCATTGGCCGCCGCAATCGGGGAGCGCGGAGATCGGGTCCTCGAGCAGACGTATCTCCTCTTCCTGCGGATCGAAAACGACCGGATCGTCGAAGCTCGGTTGTTCAACGAAGACGAAGAAGCGTTCCAGGCGTTCTGGTCCTAAGGGCGCCTGACCTTGATCTGGCGGCCGCAGCCCCCTCCACGGCCGACCGACATGTTTCTTCGTCGCCGGCCGAAACTGTGACCGACCCCGCGGGAACTCGCTCAACAAACCCCGCGGAGGCTTTGAGGCGGCCATGATTGCAGACTTGCAGAACGCGTACGTCAACGCAGTGGAACGGGTGGGAGCCAGCACGGTCAACGTGAGCACGGCGGGAGCCGCGTACGGGCCTCCCTTCGGGCGACCGTGGCCGCGGCGGGGATTCGGTTCCGGCGTCCTCCTGGACGCGCAGGGCCACGTCCTCACGACGCACCACGTGATCGACGGAGCGGGCAAAGTGATCGTGACGTTCGCGGACGGTCGGGTCCTGAGCGGATCGGTCGTCGGCGGAGACGATGAGACCGACGTCGCGGTCATCAAGGTGGACGGAAAGGACTTTCAAGCCGCGGAGTTCGCGGACTCCGACCAGCTGAAGGTCGGTCAACCGGTCCTCGCGATCGGGAATCCGCTGGGCCTCCCCGGCGGGCCGACGGTCACATCGGGCGTCATTAGCTCGCTCCGACGGAACCTCTCGTTCGGTCCGGGAGACGGACTTCCGGTGATTCAGACGGATGCCGCGGTGAATCCGGGGAACAGCGGCGGGCCCCTCGTCGACTTGCAGGGTCGCGTCGTGGCGATCAACACGGCGACGATTCCCTATGCGGAAGGCATCGGGTTCGCGATCCCCATCAACGCGGCCCTCGGCGTCGCGCGTCAGATCCTGGAACATGGGCACGTCCAGAGGCCCTGGCTCGGCGTCGCGGGATACGACGTGGACCGACGCGTCGCCGCGTACTACGGCATCACGAGCCGCCAAGGCGTGTTCCTCGCGGAAGTCACGCCCGGGTCGCCCGCGGAGTCGGCACGCCTCCAGGTCGGCGACGTCCTGACCTCCCTGGGCGGCCGGCCCCTCAGCGGGGTCGCGGACCTCGTGGACGGACTGCGGGAACGTGCGATCGGCGACACGATCGACATCGAAGCGGAGCGTCGGGGCGAGGCCTTCCGCGCGAAGGCCAAGCTCGCCAGTCGACCATTCTAGGCCCAAACCTTCAAAACCGGTTCCACGATGAGCGGACCATGCGACCGCTCCACCCGGAGACGTGCCCGCGGTGCGGCAAGCCGACGTGGAACTGGTACTATCTTTCGACCCGGATCTGGATCGAGTGCGAGCATTGCGGTTTCAAGGACAGCGTGAGCAACACGCCGGTGAGCGGCGCGAACACGGACAGCACGACCCGAAAAGTCCCACCGGCGAAAGCCTGAGACCGACGTTGGAGCGATGTCGCGCAACCCTGAAATAGGCACCAGGTCGGTGTCGCCGCGGACGCATGGCGACCGTCTTTCAGATCCTCGGGGCGGAGTGGCTCGTCTTCGCCCTGGGCATCTGGCTGATCGGGATCGTCGCGCTCGTCTTCGGCGCCTTGTGGATGTATCGCGAGGCGCAGAGCCGCCGGATGGATGCCACCGTATGGGTCGTGCTCCTGGTCGTCGCGACGTTGCTCGCGGGAATCATCGGCTTCCTCATCGTGTTCGTGATCTTTCTGGTCGTCCGCGAGAACCACCCGATCGGCGGTGGGATGCCGATGGGATACGGGCCGTATGCCCCGTATCCGGCTCCGGTCGTGCCGGCCGCCTGCCCCGTGTGCGGACGCCCGATGACGTGGTTCCCGCAATACCAGCGCTGGTACTGTCCGTCCTGCGGCGCCTATCGGTGAGGCCGTTTCAGAGGCGGCGAAACGCGGCCTGCAGGGTTCGCACGGTGTGGGGACGCCAATAGAGGGCGTCGAAGAGCGCCGGGTCCCCGTCCATCTTCACGAACTGCTTGCGGATCATCGCGGTGCCGTACCAATAGCAGAAGGCGTACGAGGCCCAGGTCCGGTTGCGTGCGTACCGGACGTCCCGCACGGCCTGCTTCCAGTCGACGAGGCCGGAGTGCATCGCGTACCGCAGGAGCTCACGTCGCGGTTCCTCTCGATGGACCATGAACGCCAGGTTCACCTCGGTGCCCCAGCGAAGCCGATTCAGGGCAAGGGTCATGCGGTCTTCCGGCGCGCGGTCCCACCGGAGGAACCACAGGCCGTTCTCGCCGATGCCCTCTTCGACGGGCCCCATCGGGCACGCCGCGAGAGAGATCGCGGCCTCCCGCGGGAAATCGCCATGGAGGTACTCCCATTCCCGTGTGGCCTGATGCACGTGGTGGCCCGGGTACGCCTCGTGCGCGGCCATGTCCCGGAGCGCGGGCCAGGTCCATGGCAGGTCGACGTTCAGCTTCACGGTGCTCTGGTAGTCCCGTGTATACTCGCAGACGCCGGAGATCGATCGACCGTGGGTTGCGACGAGCCGCACGCGTTCGGTCTTCGGGAGCTTGAACAGTCGCCGCGCGTCGCGACGGGCCATGCGGAGGTAGCGTTCCATCGTCGGCAGGACCGCGTCTCGCGCGACGCGATGATCGTGTTCCCAGCGTTCGACCGCATTTCGGAGTCCATCCTCGCGTCCGATGTGCAACATCCGGCGTACGTCGCGCCGCAAGGAATCCAGTTCCGCTTCGCCTGCCGATCGCGGCGGGAGGTCGTAGAAGTCGCGGACCTGTCGCGGCAGCGGCGGAGCCGGCCCGCGAACCTGTCGAATCAGGGCGCGGAGCGTCGGGAGATGATCCTCAAGCCAAGCTCGCCGGAAGCCGCGCGGTTCCTTGCGGGTCAGACGCCTGAGCCGTTCGAGCGCGTCTTCGATGTCCGCCCATGACCCCAGCGGCGCGAGTCGGACCGGATCGAGGTTCCAGGGCGTGAGGCGTGTGCCGTCCCGGGCCCTCGAACGGCGATCGAGCGCGGAGGCCAGGCGGAGGAACGTGCGAGCTGCATCATCCTCCACCGGCCGTCGCGGCGGCACCCCGTCGGAAACGAGCCGCGGGTCAAAACAGTTTCGAGGGCGCTACTGGAGAGGCCACGAATACGTGACGAAGAGAACGAGGGCCGACAGGCCGACGCAGAGGGCCACCACGATCCACGGATTCACCTTGAGGGCCTTCTCGTCCTCCTGGTCGAAGTAGCGGATCAGGCCCGCCGCCGAGTGGAAACCGGAATCACGGTCCTTTGCCATGGGATCCGATTGACCAAGGAATCTCGG
>VBMA01000109.1 GCA_005878985.1 Methanobacteriota archaeon | reverse complement strand
GAAGGGGCCCTGAAAGCCTCCCAAGCGAAACTGGAATCCCGGGTCCAAGCGCTCGAACGACAAGACGAAGCCATCGCCGCGACACGCGCAGACCTCGAGAAGCGTACGGCGATCGAAGCCAAGGAACGATTCGAACTCAAGGAAACGAACGCCGTGCTCGAGCGCGCGCGAAAGGAGCTCGATTCCGAGCGGAAGGCGCTCGAGGCATCGCGGGCAGCGCTCGCCGACCAAATCGAAGCGGTCCATAAGGAGGAAAAGGCCGCGAAGATCCGAGCGGCCGGCTTGACGAAGCTTCAGGGAGAAATCACAGAAGCCTCGACGGTCCTGGCGGGAGGCGAGAAGTCGCTGAAGGAGGAACACGCCGCCCTTCAACGAGAAGAAAGCAAGGTCGCGCGGCGGGACCAGATCCTGGAGGAAAGGACGAAAGGGCTGAGCGACCGCGAAAAGGAACTGCGGTCGGCGCTGGATGCGCACAAGGCCGCGGTCACGAAGTTCGAGTCCCGGTTCAGCGACTTGGATCGCCGCGAAAAAGAGCTTGCGTCGGCGCTCGCAGACCTCGAAAAGCGGCAATCCGGATTCGCGGCCGAGCGGCAGGAGCTCCGGGAATCCAGTGTCGAGCTCGAACGGGCGCGAAAGGCGCTCGCCTCCGATCGCAAGGCCGCGGATGCCATTCGGTCCGATCTGACGGACAATACGAAGCTGCTAGAGGCGCGCCTGCGAGACGTCGCCGCACAGGAGGCGGCGCACGTGGAACGCGAGAAATCCATCGGAACGTCCGAAGCCGACCTCGCGAAACGCGAGAAGCTCCAGATATCATTCCGGAAGGAATGGGAAGAAAGCCAAGCCACCGCGAACCGAGAGACGAAACGCCGCGAATCGGCGGCCAAAGCGGAACTCGAAGATGCCCGACGCCTCCTGGCGACCGCCGAGACGAAGGAAAAGCAACTCGCCCTACGGGAAACGGAATTCCGTGCGAGACAGGAACACCTGCGGCGGTCGGAAACGAACCTGGAACGTCGAGAGGCCGCCCTGACCAGCGGCACGAAGGATGTGAACGCGAAGGAGACCGCCCTGACGGCGGCCGAGGCCGGGCTGGCCCGGCGCAGAGGCGAGTTCGACCGACGACAAGAAGCGATGGACAAAGCCGAAGACGATCTCGCGACCCGGCAGAAGGAAATCGAAAAGGCATCCCAAGTCCGGGCCAAAGAGTCGAGAGATCTCTCCGCCTCCCAGAAGGAACTCGTCCGCGCGCGAGCTTCCCTCGTCGCACTCGAAAAGCGCACGCGATCTGATTCAAAGAAGCTCGAGGCGCGAATCGAAGCCGCAAAGGCCACCGAAGCGAGAAATGCCGCGGACGAAGAAGCCGCTCGAACGAGGGCGGGAGAAGTCGCCGCTCGCGAGACGGACCTCAAGGAAAAACTCGCGAACCTCGCCAAGGCGGCCGCGAGCCTTGAGGACCGAAAGTCCGAGATGGCGGAGCGCGACGAGGGGCTCAAGGCCCTCGCCTCCGACCTCGCGAAACGGGATGCCGAGGCGAACCGGCTCGAAAAGGGAACCGACCGACGAAAGGCAGAACTCGACCGGATCGAAAAAGAACTGAAGGCAGCGAAGGAGCGGCTTACCGCCGAGACTCGAGACCTCGCGGATCTACGGAAGGAAACGGAACGCGGACAGACGGAAATCGGCAAGCGCTCCAAGGAACTCGAATCCAAGGCCAGCTTGATCGAGGCGCGGGAAGAGGAAGCGGGTGACCTGAAGACGAAGGCGATGAGCCTGCTCAAGTATGCGGAGAAGGCGGCGGACGAGAAGAGCCGCGAACTGAAGGAACATGTCCAGGAAGAGGAGGCTCGACTCGAGGCCCAACGGGCCGAGGTGGAAAAGGCCGCCCGCGCCTACGCGGACCTCGAGCAGCGCGAACGACGGTTCGAGACGGCGACGGCGGAGTTCCAAGCGCAGACGAAGGCGCTCGACCAACTCGAGAAAAAGCTGAAGGACGACACCGCGGCGATCGCTCGCGAGCGAATCGAGACGAAAGCGATCTGGAAGAACCTCGAAGCGGAACGCGAGCGCGTCTCCCGCAAGGAAGAGACGATCGAAGCACTCGTTGCGCGGACGCTTGCGAAGGAACGCGAAGCCCTCGTCGAGGAAAAGGAGAAGGTGCGCGCCGCGACCTCAGAACTCAAAGGCAAAGACAAGGCGACCGAACGCGAGCGAATTCGGCTGCAGGCCCTCGGTCGGGAATTGGACTCCTTGAAGGCGCGCCTCGGGAATCGAGAGCGCGCGATCCGGAATCAGGAGGCGGAACTCGAGCGTCGTCGCGAAGAGGCCCGCCGGATGCGGGCGAAGATCGAGGAACTCCTCTGATCACTCGCGGTCGGGACGAGGGACGGTTGCGGACGGTGTGCGAGTGGGCCAACCGTACGTGTGGAGGAAGAGGAAGATGCTCCCAAAGAGCGGCACAAAAATCAGGGAACTCAGGAGGTGGTAGATCGTGAATGGCACCTGGGCCTCGAGGACCGTCCGGATGCCCACGCCGAACGGCCGGGTGATGAAGTACCATTCGCCGAAGGCGGTCCACAGGTCGTATGCAATCGTGACCGGGACGCTGATCGTCGTGAGGAGCGCGACGGACTTCACGCGGAACAGAACCCGTGGTCGAGTCCAGCGGCCCAGGAATCCCACGAACACGTAGCCGGAGATCACGAAGAACGTGATTCCGGTGATTGCGTTCAGCCCATACCCGACGTACGTCGTCGACCACTCGAGCGGCTGGAGGACCGCCAGCGCCGTCATGGGGACGAGGATCGTCCACCAGCGGCCGAGGAGGGATCCCGCCAGCAGGCTCGCGGCGAAGACCGTCTCGATGTTCGCATACGAATGCATGAGGAACGTCCCGACGACCGCGACGATGATCAGGAACACCCCGAGGATCCGGGTCCGCGTGTCGCCCAGGCCGGCCTCGACGACGGCCCGCCATCCGCGCCCCATCTCACATCCCGTCCTGCGATGCACTGAAACTCCAGAGGACGACATCGTCATCTTGTAAAGCCTTGTGATCAGCCGCGACGTCACCGTAGACCCCGTTCACCCAGTATTGCCAGTACCGGCCTCCTTCCCCGTTCACCGACCCGTTGATCGCCGTCACGAAGACGCCTTGCGGGATGTGGAAGGTCGCGTAGGTGAGCGGAAATCCAAGTCGGGCGGAGGCCTCGGAGAGAATGCCGAACGCCGTGTTATTGGTGGTCGACGCCGGCGCGTAGCGGATCGACCATCCGTACCCTCGCACCTCGAGCGTCGGCGCCCCGACGACCCGGACATGCACAGGGGCGGGCTGAAGGAACTGCGTCGTTGCGTAGAGGCCCGCAATCGCGGTCAGGAGGACTGCTGCGAACAACACCGCCTGTTGGCGCTCGCTCAGCCTACGGACCACGGCGGGACCTCCGGAGGCTCCAGACGGCGATGAGCACGGCGACACCGGCCGCGGCGAGCCCGCCCCCGATGATCAACGCAACGACGCCGATCCCGCTGGCGGTCGAGGCCGGGACGTCCGCAAGGCGATAGAGACGCCCGTTGTCCGAGGCGATGTACAGCGCGCCGTCGTGGACGACGGGGGAGGACAAGAGGTAGTCGGGCGGCGCGAGCTGGAGCGCCCATTCCCCCGAGCCGACGTCGGGTAGACGCCACGCGTACACCGTGCCATTGGCGTCGTTCGTCGCGGCGTACACGCGATCGCCCGCGATCGTGGGGGACGCGGAGACCGGGGTGCCGATCAGACTCGCGGTCCCGCGGACATCCCCGTCGAGGGTGAACGTCTGCACGGCGCCATCGGTCCCGAAGACGCCCCATCCGATCGCGACCGTTCCATTCGACACGGCGGAAGAAGCGATCGATCCGACGAGTTCGTGCTGTCGCCATCGGACGATGCCGTCGGTGCCGACCGAAAAGGCCTCCCCTGCTTTCGTCGTGAAGAACACGGAATCGTTCGCGATGGCCGGGGACGAGGCGACGGAACCGTTCGTCGCGACGAACCATCGTTCCGCGCCCGAGTCGGCGTCCAGGGCCAACAGCCCGTACGGCGGGGCATACGTCAGATCGGACGGGTGGAACCGCCCCATTAATCCAACATAGACCACATGATCGGCAATCGCGGCAGACGACAGATGAACAGAACTCACGGGCCGCGACCATACGATGTCGTGGGTATAGAGATCGATGGCCACGAAGGATCCGTCCCCGCCGGTTTCATTGAAGGTCCCAACGTACACGCGGCCATAGGCAATCCGCGGCGAGGCGGTGATTCCGGAGAATTGGGCGTCCGGCTGCAAACTCCGATTCCAGATCTCGGCGCCATCGGACTCGGACAGGACGTGGAGCCCTCCGTCCTTTCCGCCGACATAGATTCGGCCATCGAACAGAGTCGGCGAAGACGCTCCTGCCACGGCGGGGTTGCGCCACCGCAACGCACCGGTTCCCTCGTCTAGCGCAACGAAGCCGGTCCAGGTCGAGAGATAGACCGTCCCATGGGCGAAGGCTGGGGTTGCCGTGATCTCGTAGGCGCCCGTATCGTAGGTCCACGCGACCTGAGCCGAGATGGGTCCGGCACCCGCCGCGACGCCGCTCCCATCCAGATCATAGCGGAACATCTCGACGGGGTGTCGGCCGGATGCGTCCGGGGTCGCCTCCGGTCGTGGACCCGGCCAGGGGTCCGTGAAGTTCCAAGGCGCGTCCCGGGAGAGGAACCAGCCCGAGACCACCCCGTCTGTCACCGGTACATCCGCCGGACCTCGGTCGGCGAAATCCCACCGGGAGACGTTCCAGAGGAGGAAGTGCCAGTAGTCGGGCCACGAGGGACGCGAGTCGCCGATGTCGTTCAGGAACGGCTTGGCGCCGTACCACGAGACGTTCAGATCGAGGCCGAGCCGCGCCGCCGCGTTCACGGTGGCGTTCCACATGCTCGCGCCGTCCGGCATCGAGAGGTCCGCCCAGAGGATGCGCCCGGTCCCGAAGTCCACCATGACGCTCACGGCGAACGGCCCTTTCCCGGAGGCGACGGACGACCCGAACGCTGTCGTGACAACAATCGCCACCAGGATGGCCGTCGCAATCCACCGCACTTGAACTCCTCTTTCAAGTAAGCTTTATACATATCCAATTCGCTTGACCGTATTAAAGGGTTCGGGACCTCCATGCAATTGTTGCGCGACCTTCGCGAGGCGACCACGATGCTCGTCTTGTATTCGGTGACCACCGAGCGACACACGCACTTGCGATCCCTCGCCGATGAACTGGGGATGACGGTCCAGGGGGCATCGGAGTACGTGCGCCGGATGATCGAGCAAGGCCTGCTGCAACATGTCGACGGGGAATATCGCGCGACGAAGAAGGGCGTCGAGCTCCTCCTCGGCCGGTTCTTGGAGCTCCGATCCTTCGTGGATCGAGCCAGCCGTGCGATGGCATTCATCGTCACGACATCGGCCCTGGCCGGAAGCCCGATCCGGCGAGGAGAGCGCGTCGGTCTGTTCATGGAAGCGGGCACGCTTGTGGCATACGGCCACCGCGAGTCGCCTTCGACGGGGATCGCGAACGAAGATGCGGCGAAGGGGGAAGACCTGGCCGTTCGGAACTTGGAAGGCATCATCGCCCTTCGACCCGGTCGAATCCTCCTCGCCCGAGTACCTCCGAAGGACGAGGGTGGAGCGAAAGCCCTTTGGGAAGCCGCCGCGAAGAAGATTCGTGCGGCTCCGAAGGACGCGGTCGTTGCGACGCTCGATGTCGCCGGTGTAGTCGTCGCCCGCAAGCTCGGTTTACGCAGCGACATCCGGTACGGCGTGCTCGCGGGGACGATCGAAGCCGCGCAACTCGGCCTCGACGTGGTCCTGCTGCTCCCGGAAGAACGCGCGGCGGAGGCCGTGCAGGCAATCGTGGCTGCGAACGCGAAGACCGAGGACAAGATTCCGTACGAGAGCGTGGCGCTTGGCTGATCACTCGAGAATCGAGACGGCGTCGAGCCGCCCGTCGCCGTCGCGGTCTTGTCCCGCGACGACCCGGTAGAAATCCGTTCCCGGCGCGTACCCCTCGAGTACGTCTTCGGCGAAATGCGTCAGGCCAAGAATAGCCGCCATCGTGCCGACCGCGTGCAAGCCGCTGAGCAGGACGATGACGCGTGCGTGGTTCCATGGATTGCGGACCTTCGCGATGAGGCCAACCTGCTCGTCCGCGTACGGCCGCTTCGTGCGAGAGGACTCCATTCGCCACACCTGCCTCCAGTCGAAGTTCACCGCGAGGTGCGGGTTCAGCTCCATCGTGATGATGTTCGCCACCGGTCCGCCCACTAAGATCATGTCTTCCTTTCCGGCCCCGAGCGCCTTGACCTCGGTGTCGAGGCGGACGACCAACCCTTTCCTCGGTGCGAAGAGCCGCCCGAGGAAGAATCCCAGTTCGACTGCATACGGTGAGTCGCGGGCGGTCGTGTTGAACGGGCCGTGCGTGTACGGCGATCCGACGACGATCGAGCCGTCGAACACGCCGTCGCGGGTGAATTCCTCGAGGAAGCGGGTGACGACTCCCGCGTGAGGGAGCATCGGAGAGGCGACCGGACTCCCGCGGCCCTTGAGGACGATCGCAAAGGCTTCGGCGGTCGGGGCCAAGATGCGGGCCGACGCACCGCGTTTCGGCTCCTCTCGAAGGACCTCCAGCAGGCCCGCGGCCTCGAGCCGCCGGACATGGTAGTACACCTTCTGTTCGTGGACTTTCAGTCGCTGCGCCAGCGCGTTCGGATAGTCGGGTGCCTTCGCGAGCTCCTGCAGGATGCGCCACGCGAGCGGCGAGGCCAACGCCGCCACCCGGTTCGGTTGGTCGAGGATCTCGACCTCCCGCCCCACGGTTCCATGCGAGGTCTCCTCAACGAGCCAACGTCGGACCACGGCCTTCGAACGACCTCATTCTATTAACGTTTTTGTAATGGTTATCCGAAAATTGTAGATGCATTTATAATACCCGTCGGACCTCACGTCGGGTTATGTCGGATCGCCGGCTCGTCCTCCCCCCTCGCGGACCGATGGAATCAGGCGGACAACTCGGCCCGCAAGGGATATACACGTCGCAGCGGGGATGGGGCGCCCGCCGGAGTCCTCGGCAGGTGCATCGCGCATGAAGGCCGTCATCCTCGCCGCGGGAGAAGGTGCCCGGATGGGTCCCTTCACCGCGTCCGTCCCGAAAGTCATGATCCCCGTGGGGAACCGCCCCCTCTTGGAATACGTCGTGCAGGCCCTCGCCGACAACGGCGTGCGGGACCTGATCTTCATCGTCGGCTATCGGCGAGAGCGGATCCAGTCGCACTTCCAGGACGGGAATTCGTTCGGGAGCCACATCACCTACGTCACCCAGACGAAGCAACTTGGGACGGCCCATGCGATCTGGGAAGCCCGCGGACACCTCGAGGACCCGTTCATCGTCCTGAACGGCAGCAACATGGTCGACGGGCGGTTCGTCGAGGACCTCCTCGCCGCGGCGCCGAAACCGGCGGTGCTCATCACGCAGAGCGAGCGACCGACGAGCTATGGCGTCGTCACGGTGCGAGGCAAAGAGCTCGCGGCGATCACGGAGAAGCCGGCCGAGGTCATCTCGAACCTCATCAACACCGGGGCCTACGTCCTCGACTCCCGGATCTTCGACGAGATCGAAGGGCTCGCGAAGGAAGGCAAGCACGACCTCCCCAGCGCCGTGTCGATGCTCGCGAAGCGCACCTCGGTCGCGGCGATTCCCACGGAAGGCACGTGGGTCGACGCACTGTACCCCTGGGACTTGCTCCGCCTCAACGCGACGGCCCTGAAGACGACCGCCGAGCGGCGCGCCGGGACGATCGAACCGGCGGTGACGATTCGTGGTCGCGTGACCATCGGCGACGGATGTGTGATCCGTTCCGGCGCCTACCTTCAAGGACCGCTGTCGATCGGCGCCGGATCGGAGATCGGGCCGAACGCGGTCCTGCTGCCATCCACCAGCCTGGGGAAGAACGTCCGCATCGGTGCGCTGACGACCGTCGCGAACTCGATCCTCATGGACGACGTCATCCTCGGGCCCGCCAGCGTCGTCCAGGAGTCGGTGATCGGATCCGGCGTCGTCGCCCGGGCGGGCTTCCTAGCCGCCTCCGGACCGGGGGACGTGAACATCGAGGGCACATGGCATTCCGTGCCGCAGATTGGCGCGCTCATCGGCGAGGACGTGGAGATCGCGAACGGCGTGAGCGCCGCGGCCGGAACCGTCGTGAACGAGCGGGCGCGCGTCGAGTCGGGGGCGAAACTCCGCGGTACGATTCCCTCGGGATCGGTGGTCCTGTAGATGTGCGGGATCGTTGGGTACGCGGGCCGCCGCGACGCCCTGCCGATCCTGCTCGACGGCCTCAAGCGCCTCGAATACCGCGGCTACGACAGCGCCGGCGTCGCGATCGTGGGCAGCGCCCTCCAGGTCATGAAGGACAAGGGTTTCATCGCGAACCTCGAGGCCCAGCTGCCGCCGTTGAAGGGCTCGACCGGCTTCGCGCACACCCGATGGGCGACCCACGGGGCGCCGTCGAAGGTGAACGCCCATCCGCACGTCGACTGCACCGGCAAGATCGCCTTGGCCCACAACGGGATCATCGAGAACTACGCCAGCTTGCGGGAGAAGCTGCAGGCCCGCGGCCACACGTTCGTGAGCCAGACGGATACGGAGAGCCTCGTCCACTTGATCGAATCGTATTACGACGGCGACCTGGAAGCCGCGACCCGGAAGGCCCTCGGCGACGTCCGTGGGTCGTACGCGATCCTGGCCGTCCACGCGGACGAACCGGGCAAGGTGATCGGCGCACGGAACGAGAGCCCCCTCGTCGTCGGCATCGGCCCGGACGAGAACTTCCTCGCCTCGGACGTGCCCGCCCTCCTGCGATACACGGACCGCGTGGCGTACGTGATGGACCGGGAGATGGTCGTGATCACGCCGAAAGGCGTGACGATCAAGGACCTCGAGGGCCACGTCGTCCAGCGGGAGCCCCAGCGCATCACGTGGTCGCTCGAGGACGCGGAGAAGGGAGGCTTCGAGCACTTCATGTTGAAGGAGATCCACGAGGCGCCGCAGGCGATCCACGAGACGCTCCTCGGCCGCCTCGCGAACCTCGAAGTGGACGGCTTCCTCTCCGAGGGCGTGACGAGCGTCAAGCTCGTGGCCTGCGGGACGTCGTACCACGCGGCCCTCGTCGGGAAGTACGTCATCGAGGAGATCGCGCGGATCCCGGCCTCCGCGGAACTCGCGTCGGAGTACCGCTACAGCCAGGGCGCGACGGAACGACCGCTCGTCCTCCTGCTCTCACAGAGCGGCGAGACGGCGGACACCCTCGGCGCGGCGCGGGAGGCGCATCGCCGCGGCTGCAAGACCCTTGCGATCTGCAACGTCATCGGATCGAGCCTCTCCCGCGAGGTCGACAAGACGATCTACACGCGGGCGGGCATCGAGATCGGCGTCGCCGCGACGAAGACGTTCATCGCACAGCTCGTCGTACTGTACCTGATCGCATTGAAGCTCGGCCAAGACCGCGGGACGCTCGGGTATGACGAGCTCGACCGGCTCAAGGATCAACTGAGGTCCCTCCCGCGGGCGGCGCAGTACGTGCTGAACAAGGCGGACGAGATCCGGTCCCTCGCGCAGAAATATGGGGCCGAGGCGAAGGACATGTTCTACATCGGGCGCCACGCGAACTACCCGGTCGCGATGGAAGGGGCCTTGAAGATCAAGGAGATCTCGTACATCCACGCCGAGGCGTACGCGGCGGGAGAACTGAAACACGGGCCGCTGGCCCTCCTGACGCCCTCGACGCCGGTGATCGCGGTCGTGGCCCAGGACCCGACCTACGAGAAGATGCGCTCGAACGTCGGCGAGGTGAGCGCCCGCGGCTCCCCCGTCCTCGCGATCGGCACGGAGGGGGACAAGGAGCTCCCGAAGTTCGTCGACGACGTGTTCGAGATTCCGTCGCTCCCGTGGATCTTCTCGCCCGTCCCGGTGAGCGTGGCCTTGCAGCTCTTCGCCTACGAGGCGGCGCGGATCCGCAACTGCCCGATCGACAAACCGCGGAACCTGGCGAAGAGCGTGACGGTCGAATAGGACCGCCCGCGGGCGCAGGAACCTTTATCGGGCCTCGATCGCCATCCCGACTTCGGAGGGAGTTTTTTGGTCGAGCCCAGCGTGGGTCCGCTGGAACTGCAGTATCAACCGCCGATGATGCCACCGGCGCGGCGGGGAGGAGTGATTTCCCCAAACAGCTTGGTCCTGGTGGTCGGGTTGTTCATTGGACTACTCATCTTCGCGGGGACCCTGTCGTTTCACGCGACGCTCCTGATTCCGGTCCCGTGTACGGGGTGCACCCCGACCACCGACCCCGCGCTCATCGCTTATCGGGACACGATCCGGGTCCTCGCCTGGGTGTCCGTGGTGACGATGGACCTAGCCGTATCGTTTTCCGTCGCGATGGCCTGGATCGTGGGTGGATCTCGAGGCGAACTCTCGGAGGGGACACGACGTGGGATCTTCCTCTTTGCCACCGTCTTCCTCGTGGTGTGGCTCGTGTTCTCATGGCTCCAGTACGCGATCTTCCGAGGCATCATCTCCATCCCGTGATCGAACCGGTACCGTAAGGAGTCCGTTCGAACTCCTATCGGGCAGGCTCCGGCACATCGACGTAGGTCGCCCGGACGACTTCCGCGTCTCGCCAGCCGCCTTCCAGAGGGAGGACATGCCCGGTCTCGGATAAGTGGAACGATCATCGACGGGCGGCGGTCTGGATGAACTTGATCACTTTGATCCCCTTGATTCGGCGGAGTTGGGCGATGAGCTCCTTAAGCCGGGCGGTCGATCCTTCCGCGACGAAGATCTGAAGGCACTCCGCTTCGTCGAGGTGGGTGTGAAGCATCGTGCGGATTTCATCGAAACGGTGTTGGAGCATCGCGAGGTCCGCGCGTGGATTCCCCTTCTCGTAGATGACCGCGAGGATGACAGAGGCTTCACCGCCCTCTCTGCCCCATTCTGTGACGTCGATGAACTCCCGCAGCGCCTCGCGGACCGCTTCGCTCCGACTGCGATACCGGCGCCTCTGGGCCACGTCGTCGAGGCTCCGAAGAATCGAGTCGTCCATGCTAACGCTGACGATCGGCATGCTACTAACAACCACGCACCCTGTACTTGAGGTTTATTAAGACTGGACAAATTCTTAAATAACGGCATCGGATGGTCCGCGACGCATGGTCGCCCGGCCTCCTTCGCCGAATCCAACCCGCGAAACCGGCGCCCCTGCGGACGTCCTGCGGGTCGCGAATCTCAGGGTTCGATTGGATCACGCCCCGATCTTGGAAGACGTCAGTTTCCGCGTGCGGAGAGGGACCACGCTCGCCATCGTCGGCCCGAACGGCGCGGGGAAGACGACGCTCTTTCGGGTCCTCCTCGGCCTGGTGCCGTACACCGGGACGGTCGAGTGGTCCGGCCCGGTCAGGCTCGGCTACGTCCCGCAACATTTCGTGGTGACGGATGTGCCGATCACCGTCCGCGACTTCCTGGGCTTCAAAAGCGCGGCCGGCTTCGAGGAGTCGCTCGCCGCGGTCGGCCTTGAAGGCGGAGTCTTGCGGAAGCGGCTCGACATCCTGTCGGGCGGAGAGATGCAGCGCGTCTTGATCGCATGGGCCGTCCTCGATCGGCCGAACGTCCTGCTATTCGACGAGCCGACTGCCACCGTCGACATCGGAAGCGAAGACATGCTTTACGAGGCCCTCAACCGGCTGGAGAAGGAGAGCAACATTACGGTCCTCCTGATCACGCACGACATACACATCGCCTCTCAGTATTCCGACGCGGTATTGGCTCTGAACCGGACGGTCCGATTCTTTGGGGCCCCGAGCCGCCTCTCGGAACCGGATCTGTTGATGGAAATCTTCGGGAGCGGTGCAGGCCTCGCGGAGCACAAGCACGATTTCGGGTCCCGGGGATTCCGATGACCGACGCGGCCGCGTATAGCCTCGTCGCCGGGATCTCCGTCGGGTTCGCCGCGGGCTATGTCGGATCTCTGATGGTCTTGAAACGGATGGCCCTCGTGGGCGACGCGCTCTCCCACGTCGCTTTGCCAGGCCTCGCTCTCGGAATTCTGTTCAACTTCAATCCGTTCTTTGGAGCGTTCGCGTTCCTCTTTTCCGCTGCGGTGCTAACCTGGTACATCGAGAAGACCACCAAACTGTTCCCCGAGTCGATCATCGGCGTCCTGTTCGTCACCGCTCTCGCCGTGGGGATTCTCTTGACCCCCGAGGTCGACCTCTTGGAGGCGCTCTTCGGCGACATCACGACGGTCTCGCTGGTAGACGCCCTCCTTGCGGTCGCAATTTCCGCTCCAATCGTCGTCGTCGCGCGGCTCGTGTACCGGCGGGTCGTCCTGGGTATCCTCTCCGAGGAGCTTGCCCGGTCGACGGGGATTAACGTGGCCTTGGTCAACTTCGTCTACCTGTTCCTCGTGACCCTCGTCGTGGCCGTCGGAATCAAGATCGTCGGCACGGTCCTCGTGGGGGCACTGGTCGTTGTCCCGGCCGCGGCGATGAAAAACGTCAGCCGAAATCTCTCGTCCTACGCGTTGCTAAGCGGTCTCACCGGGACCGTGAGCGCGGGGTCGGGAATCCTCTTGGCTAATTACCTCGGTTTGCCCGCCGGGCCGCTCGTCGTGTCGGTTGGGACGGCGATCTTCGCGGGTGCCCTTCTCGCCGATTGGATCGCTTCCTAAACCTCGTGTTCGGCCCCGACATCTGAATTGTCACGCAGTCGGGAAGCGCCTCATGCCAGATTGTTTCGGCGGAAGTCGCTGTCACCGCATCGAATCGAGAAAGGTCGTCGCGAATCGGGCCTGCCGGGGCTCGCTACCGCGGAGGCCGGCTTTCGGATTTCGCCACGACCATTTCCTGCGGCGCAGGGGCGAGACCGCTCGTCGCGGGCTGCGGCATTCCCGCCTCGTCGCGCGTGACCACGAACGCGCCGAGCAGGATCATGGCGCCGCCGGCAAGGGTGTAGGCGCTCAGCGCGTCCTGCAGGAGGACGAACGAAAGGATCGCCGCAACCACGACCTCCAGGAGAATCAGCAGCCCGGAGATCGTCGGCGAGATCGTGCGCATGCTCGCAACGTATAACAGGAGTGGCGTGAAGGTCGGGACGAGGCCCAGATAGGCAATCCCCAGCCATCCATTCCCATTCGTCGGGAGAGGCCATCCCACAAAAAACAAAGGAATCGCCGCGAGGAGCGCGGTCGTCGCCAGGATCCCCGCGGTCAACGCCACGTACTCCGCACCGCGGTCCACCATTTTCTTGGCGCCGACGACGTAGAAGGCCCACACGACGCCCGCGATGAACACGAGCACATCGCCCGCGAACTGTCCACCGGAAAGGGACGCGGGATCGAGCTTCGTGGCGACCACGACGACGCCGAAGGTCCCGATCAGGATCCCGACGACCTTCAACCGAGTCATCGCCTCTCGGAAGAAGACGACCATCAAGACCGGGATGATGACCACGTTCACGTTGACAAGAAGCGCGGTCTTCGAAGCGGTCGTGAGGAGGATCCCTTCGTTCTGGAGCTCGAAGCCGACGGCATTGATCAGACCGAGGACCCACACGAGCGGCTCCCGGAACATGTGGAGGTCCAAGCGACGCGTCGCGGCGAGGACGGTCAGTCCCAAGAGCGCTCCGATCGCCATGCGCGCGAACGTCAAGAAGAGCGGGTCGACGGTCCCGACCGTCAACTTGCTCCCGGGAAACGACGTGCCCCAGAGGACGCTCGCGAGGAGGACGAGGCCGTAGTCGCGCGATCGCGAGGGCGTCATCCACCGTGCGAACGAACGGAGCTAGTTCAGGGTTTCGCAGGAGGAGGGGCCTGGACCCGCTTGAACCTCACGACTCAATGACGGAAATCGTTTAATTGCCGAGGACGCATGTCTGGCTCAGTGGGACGGGAAGGGCGATCCGCCCGTCCGTCGGCGAAGGCACAGTGGGGGTCGTTGGGAACATGGCACAGCCAAGCGAAGGGGAGGCGGCGCTTCCGGTCTCGCCGGGGAGACGAAGAAAATTGATCGCGATCGGGGTCGCCTTCCTGGTCATTGTCGTCGCGCTCACGGCCGCCGGGGTCTACTACCTGACCCGGCCGTCCGGCTTCTCGGGCGCGATCAAGGTGGGTTTCACGATTTCGTTGACCGGGACCTTCAACGTCGAGGGGACGAACTCGCTGAACGGAATTAAGGCGGCCGCGAACTGGATTAACAGTCACGGCGGAGTCTCGGTCGGTGGAAAATCGTACAACATCAGCCTCGACTATTATGACGACCAAAGCGGTCCTCAAGGGAACATCGGCCCGCTCTACACCAAAATCATCCAACAGGATGGAGCCCAATTCCTGCTGGCCCCGTATAGTAGCGGCCTGACGTCGGCCGCCGCGCCGATCGCGGACCAGTTGGACCGCGTGATGCTCTCTCACGGAGGCTCGTCGGATCCCATCTGGACGCAGACCTCGCGACGAAACCTCGTGGAAGTCCTGAGCCCCGCATCGATCTACCTGAAGGGGGCCATCGACTGGCTCAAGGTGAACCACCCGTCGGACAAGATCGCCGCGCTCTATGCGAGCGATTCGTTCTCCTCCTTTGCCACGCAAGCCGCCATCGGGTACGCCGTGTCGCAAGGCTTCGCGGTCGTCTACAATCAGTCGTATCCGACGACGGTGACGGACCTATCGACGCAACTGACCGCCGCCAAGAACGCCGGTGCCGACGATCTCATCGGAGGGGGACACTTCAACGACGGTCTCCTCATCATGAACCAACTCAAGACGACCTGGACGATGCCGTCGCCGAAATTCATCTCGTTGCTCGTCGCGGTGACCGAGCCGAATTTCCAGACGCAACTCACGAACGCGAACTACGTGACGGGGCCGTCCCAGTGGGAGTCGGTGGTCACCTACAGCCCGGCAGAGGCCCAGACGCTTGGCCTCACGTGGTACGGCCCGACCCCGGCGGAGTTCACCCAGCTCTATGGAACCATGAACAGCGGCGCAACGCCATCGTATCATGCGGGCGAGGCGGGGGCCGCGCTCCTCGTCTTGGCGAGTGCCATCCAGCAGGCGAACAGCCTGAACACGACCGATGTACGGGCGAAACTGGGGAGCATGCACATCCTGGACTTCTTCGGACAGTTCCAGGTGGACTCCCGGGGCCTCCAGATCGCGCATTCGATGGTATTGGTCCAGTGGCAGGCCGGGGTGAAGAAGGTCGTCTTGCCGAGCGACGTCGCGGACGGGACGTGCCAATATCCGTACACGGGCATGTAGGCCGGAGGCCCTCGGAGGCGCATGGCCGACGCCGCATTGTTCATGGCGGATCTCGCCCTCGGGATCTTGCTCGGATGCGTCTTCGCGGTCATTGCGCATGGCCTGAACCTGATCTGGGGCGTTGCCAAAGTCGTGAACGTTGCGCACGGCGAGTTCATCATGCTCGGCGCGTACGGTGCATACTTCCTGAATCTTTGGTTCGGGTTCAATCCACTCTTAAGCGTACCGGTGGATGCGGCGATCGGACTCGCGGTGGGCCTCGGCTTCTACTTCGGGTTCCTCCACCGCGAGCTCCGCGGAAAGGAGTCGATGGGCTTGCAGAGCGAGATGGTCACCCTCGTCGCCACATTCGGCCTTTCCCTCGTCCTAATCAACGCCGTGCAGACGCTATGGACGGGAAACAACGTCGGGATCCCGTGGAGCCCCGGCGTCGTTCAGGTCGGGTCTTTCCAACTGCCGCTCGGCGGTCTCTACGTCGCAATCCTGTCCGTCGCGATCATCGGCCTCTCGCATGTATTCCTGACCAAAACCTACTTGGGAAACGCGATTCGCGCCTACAGCCAAGACATCCCCGCGACCCAGCTCGTGGGCATTAATCCGACGTTCACCGCGGCCGTGGG
>VBMA01000183.1 GCA_005878985.1 Methanobacteriota archaeon | reverse complement strand
GGTCTTCTCGGAGCAGACGGCCACTTACTTCGCATGGACGATCGCGCGTCCCCTGACGGCTGCGTTCCTTGGCGCCTCATACTGGGCCGCCGTCCCGGTCGAGATCATTGCAGCCCGCCAATCGACATGGGCCAGCGCCCGCGTCGCGGTTCCGGCCATTTGGCTTTTCACTACGCTGACCCTCGTCACGACCCTGCTCCATTTCGACCTGTTCCACTTCTCCCCCAGCGCGGTCCTGAGTGCCCAAGCCGCGGCGTGGTTCTGGCTCGCGATCTACGCCGGCGTTCCTGTCGCGATGCTGCTCATCTGGATCCTCCAGGTCCGCGCACCGGGAACCGATCCACCTCGTGGACCCCCCGCTCCGATGTGGATGCGGTTCCTGGTCCTCGGTCAAGGCGTCGGCATGCTCGCGGTTGGCGTCGCCCTCTTTCTGGCCCCGGACGCCGTTAAGGGAGGTTGGCCATGGGGACTCACGACGCTGACCGCGCGAGCGACCGGGGCATGGCTCATCGGGATCGGGTTCGCCGCGTTTCACGCGAGCCGCGAGAATGACTTCCTCCGGATCCGGCCGCTGGCAGGAGGCTACATCGCCTTCGCAATCTTGCAGCTCATCGCGATCGTTCGCTATGCCGGGGACGTCAATTGGAACGGCCCGGCCGCATGGGTGTACGTCGCGTTCCTCGCGAGCGTCCTCCCGGTGGGCCTCTTCGGCTGGTTCGGCCACCGGACGATCGGAGCGCGGTGAAGGACGACGTCCGGACGGACGCAATCGGGGACGAAAACAGAGTCAACAACCTGAAGGAAGGAATCAGCATACTCCGGGCGTGCGGCGCGCCGTCTCCCTCGGACTCGTCCTCGTGATGATGGCGGGGGCCATCGTGACCCTCGCGCCCGCGCCACCGGTCGCGGCCGCGGGCCAAATCGAGGTGTATAAGACCGGGCTGGACTTTCCAATCGCACTCGCGCTCTCCTCGGACGGTCGGATCTTCTTCGCGGAGAAGACGACCGGGAGCATTCGGATCATCTATCGTGCGAACCGCACGCTGCTCCCGACGTCGTTCATCACCCTGCCGAACACGGACGGCGCAGGCGAGCGGGGCCTCCTGGGCCTCGCGCTCGATCCCGGGTTTCCGTCGACCCCGTACGTGTACGCATACCAGACATACAACGACGTGACCAACGGGACCACGTACAACCGTATCGTCCGGATCCGAGCGAGCGGGAACGTGGGCGTGTCGTACACCGTGATCCTCCGGTTGCCCCCGCTCAGCGCGGCGATCCACAACGGCGGCGTGATCGGGTTCGGCCCCGACGGCAAGCTTTACGCGGTGGTCGGCGAGAACGGGAACCAGTCGCGCTCACAGGATCCGCTCAGCCCGATGGGGAAAGTCCTCCGGATGGAGTCGAACGGAAGCGCCCCGCCCGATAATCCGTTTTACAACAATCCCTCCTGGTACAACTTGACCTACACGTACGGCCACCGGAACATGTTCGGACTTGCGTTCCACCCGATGACGGGGCGCGTGTATGTCACGGAGAACGGGCCGACCTGCAACGACGAAATCAACCTCCTACCGAACCTCGCGTCTCCCGACCGGAATTTCGGGTGGGGACCGACGGCGTCGTGCGGGAGCCTCCCTCCTCCCGCGGACACGAACCGGGACGGCCCCAACCCCCTCTTCCCAATCTGGTGGTGGGGGACCACGATCTGCCCGACGAATGCCGCGATCTATCGAGGGCCATACTTCCCGACCTGGCAAGGCGACCTGTTCATGGGCGACTGCAACACGGGTCGCTTCCACCGGCTTCACCTGGTCCCGCCGAATTACGACTCAGTCGCATCCGACGACATCTTGTGGACCGCGCCGGCTTCGATCATCGCGGTTGCCATCGGACCGGACGGCGCCTTCTGGTTGACGACTCCGTCGACGATCTACCGGTATTGGGACTCCGGCCAACCGCCGATCGCCTCACTCACCGCGACTCCGAATCCCGCGATCGTGGGTTCACCGGTCGCGTTTGACGCATCTGGGTCCTCGGACCCGGATGGGAACATCGTCTCGGACGCCTGGAATTTCGGAGACTCGACGGGAGGGAGCGGCGTCAATGTCGTCCACACGTACCTCACCTTCGGCACCTTCAACGCGACCCTGACCATTACCGATAACGAATCGTTCACCGCGACGGCGTATCGGCACATCGTCGTTCGCGCCCCGCCCATCGCGTCCTTCACCGCGAACCCGAATCCGGCGGTCGTCGGGGCGAGCGTCACGTTCGACGCGTCCGCCTCCCGCGATCCGGATGGCAACGTCGTCGCTTATGCGTGGGACTTCGGGGACTCCACGACGGGGAGCGGAGCGATCACGACCCATCCGTACACGATTCCCGGGACGTTCAATGTCACGCTGAACGTCACAGACAACGACTCATTGAACGGAACCGTCTCCCACGACGGCGTAGTCCAAGCCGCACCCCCCGGGCCGCAGCCTCCGGTCGCCGATTTCCTGGCCGATCCGGTTCGGGTGAACCCCGGTGTCCCGGTGACGTTTGACG
>VBMA01000087.1 GCA_005878985.1 Methanobacteriota archaeon | reverse complement strand
AATCCGTCACCTTCAGGGTCACCGTGTACGTGCCGGCGGCCGTATACGCGTGGGTCGGATTCTGTGTGTTGTCGGTGCCTCCTTCCCCGAACGTCCACGCGTACGTGTAAGGTCCCGTCCCGCCGACCACGGAGCCGGTGAACGTCAGCATCTCTCCGGCGTTGGGGGCGTTCGTCGAGGCCTTCGCGGTCGCCGCAGGAAGCGCATTGACGGCCACGAAAACCGTAGAGGTCGAGGTGGCTCCAACCGCGTCCGTCACCGTCAAGACGACCGCGAACGTCCCCGCTTGTCCATACGTATGGGTCGGACTCTGGATCGTCGCAGAACTGCCATCGAAGAATGACCACTGATAGGTGAGCGGCGCGGTTCCTCCGGTGGCCTGGCCTATCAGGGCGACGGTGACACCGACATCCGTGGTGGTCGTCGCGGGCGAAGCGCTCGCGGCCGGCAGCGGGTTCACGGTCAAGGTCGACAGCGGAGCCACCGACGCGCCACCGGAATCGTTCACCCAAACCTTGACGGTAAACGTTCCCGCCGATCCGTACGCATGGGCGGCCACGGCCGTACTCGCGGTGGCTCCGTCGCCAAATGCCCATGCGTAGGTGTAGCTGCCGCTACCGCCCGAGGCGGAAGCCACGAAGGAGACGCTCCGACCCACATCGGTCGCGGTGGGAGACGCGGCCAGTTGCGCGGTCAACGCGGTCGTGACGGTCACGGAGGCCGGGGACGCCGCAGAACGCCCGAGCGCATCCGTCGCCGTCACCTCGGCCGAATAGGTCCCCGGTGCGGCGTAGGCGTGCGTCGGACTGGCGCCCGTCCCCGTGGCCCCGTCTCCGAACGTCCACGCATAGCTGGTCGTGCCCGCCGAATTCGTCGCCGTCGCGTGGAACGTCACGGTGACCCCCGGGTCGGTCAACGCCGGACTTGCGCTCGCGGTGACAGCGAGAGGCGAGCCCTCCGGGGCAACGGCTACCCACGGGTCTGCCTGAAGCGTCCCGCTCTCCGAGGCGTAGTTGCCCGTGAAGGAAACCCAAATTTCTCCGCCGAACGCATCCGCTTGGAGGTAGTCCCCATATTGAGGTACGACAAACGAGCCACCGAAGCCGGCGCTGGCGAGGTAATTGTACATCACGGGGTCTGCGTCGGGCTCATTGGACACGTTTGTGATCCGGTGATGGCTGAAGGACGCTCCCTGGTTTGTCGAGACATCTGCAACGACGTCCGTGCGGTGGTTGAATGGATCGTACTCGGTGGTGTAGTAGACGACCACCACGTTCCCATTCAGAGGATCTACGGTCACCCAGGGCTGAACGTTCACGGCCGGCGATGAAAGGGTCACCGGGGTCGACCAGGTGGCCCCGCCGTCGGTGGACCGCGAGAAGAGGGTCGCCGACAGCCCGCAGTTCCCATTCTCGACCGGGGCGACGAATACGAAGTTGTAGTAGTTCCCCGTCGTGCACACATCCACCGTGAAGTAGAGGTCGTTCGAGATCGCGCTCGTGTCCGCTGCGATGACCGGGATGTTCGCGGTTCGGAATTGCTCCGTCGCGAACCCGACGAGGGCCGTGTCGCCAGGGAGATCGGTCCCGGGTCCATCGAAGCTCACGACGTGGTGGATCAGACTCCATGTGGACGTGGCCGGGTCATACGAACGTTCACTGCACGTCAGCGGACCAAGCGTGAACGCCGTGCCGTAATTGCACCATGTGAAGTATGCGGTCCCGTCCCGCCCCACCGTGGGCGTTGTGAATGCGGGATAAGGGTCCGGTCCGGAGAGGGCGGGCAGACTGTCTCCCGCGAGCATCGTGCATGACAACGCGGGCGTACAGCGGGACAGGTAGCTCTGGGTTGCGCCGAACGGGTACTGGGCGTTCGGGGAAATGAAATGGTCCCATGAGACGTAGACGTCCCCGTAAAAGGCAGACGCCGGGTTCCGATCCACCGCAAGCAACTCCTTGTCCTCGAAGGTCGCGGCTTTGTCCGTGAGGTTTCCGAAGACCATCGCGTGGTCCCAGCACGGATTGTGCGCGGGGTCCGAGACGGGGGTCCTGCAGGCGGCTGAGGGATCGAAGAGCCCTGCATTCGAAACGGAGAGTTCGATGCCATTCGCATTCGACCCCTGAGGGAAAGTGGTCGCGTTTACGACGTACGTGCTGATCAGCAACGTAGCGTAGAAGAATTCCCCGTTGACGCCGGCTACGACCGAAGGATCGCCCCAGGAGGCCATGAATTCATTCACACCGGTGCCATTCCACGCTCGCACGCTCTCGTTCAGTCCGGGGAGGTCGTCGCTCTTGAGGATCGATCGAGCGCCGTCGGCCGAGGCGGTGAACCCGCTCACCGAAAGGGTGTAGCCGCTCGGGCAGTCCGCCGGCACGAGGAACGGGTCGCTGCAGAAAAAGTAGCGGCCGTCATTCACGCCGCCGACGACGTGATTCGTGTTGGTTGGGTCGACGGCGATGGTCGTCTCGCTCTGCGGCATGTAGCTCAGGTCGTTGATGAAACGAACGGCATTGACGGGCACGCTGGGCATCCCGGCGGCCACGGTGGGTGGAGCCGCGACGTTGGGTGAGGAGCCGTGCAGGGAGAATTCCCGATCAATTGCTGCCTGTGCGATGCTCGACAGGGGAGTGTGGAATTGCGATGCCTTCCCCGTGTTGTACGATGCGATTGGAATGGTCACCGCGCGATTCGATGAGGGCGCGCGGCCAATGAGACCGAGCCCCCCAAGAGTCATCACGAGGGCCACGAGTACGACGACCATCACGATTCGAGATTTCCGCACAGAGCTCCGCCTCCAAACGAGAAGGGCCGGCCGCGTGCGAGATGCGCGACGGACGTGGTCCGGCGCGGTGGACCCCACAAGGGAACTCCGCCTGGTTGCCATTGGCGAGCACAGCTCACATGGCGCCCCTCCCAACGCCGCGCATGCCCAGACGCACATATAACGGTTGGCCGAAGAGCGTCCATCGAAAACGAGAGGGGCTCTCAGCAGAGAGTATTTTCAAGTGTTCGCAATTTGGGCCCGACGCGGTGAGAAGCCCGACCCTCCGTTGGCAGAACGAGCTCAAAGCGCCGCGACGAGGCGCGCCTGTCAGGCAGGGCCCCGGATTACCTGCGTTCCGCCCATGAACGGCTGAAGCACTCTCGGCACGACGACCGAGCCATCCCCTTGCTGATAGTTCTCGAGGACCGCGACGAGGCCGCGTGACGTGGCCATCGCAGTGGAGTTCAGCGTATGCGGGAAGAACTTATCGCCGCCGACCTTTCCCGCCCGCGTGTTCAGTCGACGGGCTTGGTAGTCCGTGCAGTTGCTGCAACTGATGACCTCGCGGTACGCGTTCTGCCGAGGAAACCAGGCTTCGATGTCATACTTCTTCGCCGCGACCGTGCCGATGTCCCCGGTGCACACGTTCACGACGCGGTATGGGATCTCGAGGGCGCGATAGATCCCCTCGCCGTTCGCGCGGAGTTTCTCGTGCCACGTCCAGCTGTCCTCCGGGCGGCAGAACACGAACTGCTCGACCTTGTTGAACTGGTGCATCCGGAAGAAGCCCTTCGTGTCGACGCCGTGGCCGCCGATCTCCCGCCGGAACTGCGTCGCGAGTCCGGTGAGCAGGATCGGCAAGTCCCCCTCATCGATGATTTCGTCCATGTGCATCGCGCCCATCGGGTGTTCCGATGTCGCGATGAGGAAGAGGTCCTCTCCGTCGATTTTGTACATGACGCTCTCGAAATCCCCGAGGTCGACGACGCCTTCGTAGGCGGCTCGGCGCATCATGAACGGCGGGAAGACCGGCGTGAAACCTTGCTTCAGCATGTAGTCGATTGCGAAGGTTAGGAGGGCTTGGTCCAGTCGGACGAGGTCCCCGAGCAGATACACGAAGCCCGAGCCCGCGATCTTGCGCGCCCGTTCGAAGTCCGCGAGCCGCAGCGCCTCGAGCAGCTCGCCGTGCGACTTCAATTCGAAATCGAGTTTCCGGGGAGTGCCCCATCGAGCGACCTCGACGTTCTCCGTGTCGTCCTTGCCGACGGGGACGCTCTCATGGAGGATGTTCGGCAAACGCAGGAGACCCTCGCGGACTTTCGCCGCGAGTCCGTCGATCGTCTTGTCGAGCGCGTCGATTTTCTTCGGGAGGCCGGCGGCCTCCTTGCGCAGCTTCTCCGTCGACTTGCCCGCCTTCTTCGCCTCGGCGATGTCCCGCGTGATCTCGTTGCGGCGCCGCTTCAGGTGATCCGCTTCGGCGAGCGCCTTGCGCCATTCCTGATCCCAGCGAATCACGTCGGCGAGGAGCTTCGCTTTATCCGGCGCATTGCGCTTCGCGAGGTCGTTGCGGATGAGCTCGGGGTTCTCCCGCACGAGCCGGATGTCCAGCACGTCGGCCCCATGCGGCCGAGGCTATTTGTAAGTTGTTTGGAGGCCCGGCGTGGTGTGGGGGACGGCCTGTTTCTCCGGGGTGATTGTCACGGATGATAGAAGCGAGCGGACGCATGCGCTCCCAAATCTATCGCCTGCGAGAATGTGCGGTCCGGCCTTTTATAGCCCCACGCAAACCAAAGAAATGTCGGAGGGACCGCTGTGCCATCCCGGACGCTCCTCATCCATTCGGCCTTCGCGGCCGTCTTCGTGGTCATGGCGGTTTTCGCCATCGCGACGGCAAGCGGGACGACCGCCGCGTGGTTCTCCCCGGCCGTCTCGTCGCAGGCCTACGCGGCCTCGCTCATCGGGGCCGTCGTCGTTGCGATTGCCCTCGCCACGACGGCCGTGAGCCACTTGGGCCGACTCGAGGACGCCCGCCGCAGCATCGCGCTCCGCATCGCGGGGATGCCGGAAGCGGACCTGTTGCCGGCGGGCGAGGCGACCCTGGTGACGGCCGAGGCGATCAAGATGATGCCGCCGAGCGATGAAGAAGTCGATGATCTCCTCACCGCTCTGGCGACGCCCGTGCCGGGCGCGCAACCTGGGATGGAGATCGAGGTGACCGGAACCCTCTTCGAAGTGTCGGCCGCCCTCACGGCCGCGCGGACCCGAAAGGAACTGATGAAGGCGCTCCTCATCGAGCGCGGACGCGTCGAATTGGCTCGCGCATCGGCGGCCCCGAGCATCGCCGGTCCGATCGCCGTCGCCTTGCTGTTCGCGATCGCGGCGGGCGCGATGCTCCCCGGAGCGGAGACCTTTGCGGCCTCCCATTTCCAGTTGAACACGGCGCTCCTGTTGTTCCTCGGGTACGGATGGATGTTCCTCCTCCTGTGGGCCGTCCTCGGCCTTTCACTTCTGACGACCCGAAGCACCTTCGACGCGCGAAATCTGGTCCTTGCCGCCAAGTGACGGCGTCGGCGACGATGCGGCCGCTTCCGCCTCGCGACGGTTCGACGCCGCACGAGAATGGGATCGTTTGACCTCGCTCACGGGTCGTGAGGTTCGTCCCGATGCGCGAAGGGCCCCATGTTGCGACGATCGCCGAACGGCTCCTCGGGCGAGATCGGGTCCGTCGCTGGTCTGGACCCGAAGGCCATTTCGGACAGCTCGGGGGAATCCGCGGTTCGCACGGCCGTCTTCCGTTCCCACGTCGCCTCGATCAATCGGTGGTAGTTCTCGAGGTACTTCGCGGGCGTGTGATACGTCTCGTAGGCCATGCGGGCGGCCCTCCGCTGGGCGTGGGCGAGATCGTCGGACTCGAATTGCTCGATTCCCGCGAGGATCCCTTCCGCCGTCGGCTTGATCGTCCGGCCACACATGCCGCCATGGAGGATTTCGGGGAGCGCCCCGGTCTCGGAGGCCAGAATCGGCGTCCCCCATGCGAGCGCCTCGAACGCGACGAGCGGCGCGTTCTCGTACCAGATCGAAGGAAGCAGCAGGGCACGGGCCCGTGCATAGGTCGCATCGCGTTCCGCCGCCGGGAGCCAACCATGGAGCGCGAGCCGGGCCGCACCGTCCCGCGCCGCTTCGAGGACGGGGGCCTGGTTCCCCTTTCCGACGACGACGAACCGATGCGGTCCGCGGTACTGGGTCGCCGCGGCCGCGAGCTCCGGGATGCCTTTGTAGAACTCGAGGCGGCCGACGTAGAGGTAGTAGTCTCCCGGAGAACTCGCCTGGCCCGACGGATTGGGGTCCGGTGCGAAGTTCGGGATGTGGACGACCGGCGCGCGAAGGTACGGAGCGATCATGCCCCGAAGGAAGTCGCTCGGCGCGATCGCGACGTCCAGCGCGTCGAAGGGCTTGAGCCCGGAGGGCAAGTACCGCCAGAGCTGCGGCGGCTTCCCGGAGATCGTGAGACAGGTCAGGCACGTCGGCTTCTCGCAGAGCCGTTGATTGAACTTGAACAGGTCGTTCCTCGGGCAGCGGACCCAGTAGTCGTGGGCCGTGTACATCTTCAGCGCGGTGCTTGGGACGTTGATCAGGTCGAGTCCGAGCAAGGACAGGTTGTGGTAGTGGATGATGTCCGGTCGGACTTCGTCGACGAGTTGGTGGTGATGCCTCCGGACGCTGGGAGGCGCGCCGAAGATCCACGCGCTCAGCGGCTGGAAGCGCCCCGTCGTCGCTTTGATCGGATGGCGGATCACACCACCGTCTCCGGCGTCGTCGAGGTCGGGCCGTCCGCGTTTGAGGGCCAAGGCGGCGGGCGAGTATTCGACGTGGACCTCGTGGCCTTGCGCGGCCAGGGCTTCCGCCAGATAGCGGACATGGTTCGCGTCCCCGCCGAGATGGTACGGTGGATAGAACGCGGCGGTCATGACGAACTTGAGGGTCTCCATTCAGCCCGTCCCTCCGCACCGCAGATTCTCGTCGGCGGGGCATCGATCGAGCTCCCGCTCGGAGAGAATGGAGATCCAGCTCCCATTCTGGTTCATTGCCTGAAAAAGCCTCGCTCCGTGCAACCGGAGTGAAAATGGTGGACCATGTCCTATAACCTTTATGCTTCGTGCTTTGACTGCGCCGGCGATTGACTCCGGCACGGTTTTGAAGGACCACTGAAATTACGATGGACCTGTTCCCATGGCGTACCATCGCAGCGAGGCCGGCGGCCCGAAACCTCCGAATCCCGTGGCCGCAAGCGAGCCGCTTCGGCGATGGGTCCCTCGGGTCTACGCAATCGTGGGACCGGACGGAGCGGGAAAGACGACCATCGCGCGGGGCATCGTGCACCGATTAGCCCGGCGCGGGATCAAGACCCGGATCGTATGGATGCGGTCGCCTCGGATCGTCACCCTCGGGGTCCTCGGGATCCTCCGGATGTCCCGGCTCGCCAAGACGGTCCGGATGGGCGATCACGATGACGTCCACGTCGACCTGCGTCGGCATCCCCGGCTCTTGCATCTGTACGCCTGGTCCGTGACGTTCGACTACTTCCTCGGCTACTTCGGAAAAGTCACCCTGTCGAAATGGATCCTGCGCCGCACGGTCCTCTCCGATCGGTTCGCCTGGGACACGCTCGTGGACCTGGGGCTCGCCTCCGGGGTCGATGAAGGTTTCCTGGATCTCCCACCCGGCCGAATCCTGCTGGACCTGGCGAGGAAGCACCGGAGCGTGCTCGTGACCGCCTCGAGCGAGGAGCTCATCCGACGAAAGCCGATCCTCTCCCTGGATCCGCGGCTCGCGCGGCGGCTCCGTCTCTATGCCTGGTTCGCGGACCGATTCGGATTCGGTCAGGTCGACAGCGGGACGACCTCGGAGGCGGAGAGTGTTTCCCAAGTTTCGGAATACCTGGGTATCGGTCCCGAGTGACCCGGCCCTTCGAATTCCGATGGTTGTGTTACTCAAGACTCAAATAGAGGCGCACTAAATATCTTCCAGCGCAGGAGGGCGGCGCGTCTCATCGAGGCGCGCGGGGCCGGTGGGTTCGGATTCCGCGACGTCCAGGACGCGAGGTCCTCAGCGCTGCATTGATTGACACATCCGAGAACAGGAGGGACCAGGAAACGAAGATCGCGGTGGCGGCCCCGGAATTCGGGCGAATCTGGGGCGGGATCGGGACGTACCTCGGGCAACTCCTCCCGGGCCTCGCACCGCGACACGAGGTGACGATCCTCTGCGGCCAGACCCCCTCGTCGGACACCGGCTACCGCACGGTGCCCCTCGCGAACGGGGGCGGCGTCATGGCGAACTATTACCGGTTCCAGAGGGCGCTCCAACGACGATGGCCGGATCTCGTCCGCGAATACCGGCCGGACCTCCTCATCGTCCACCACGCCCAGATGCCCGACCTGTGGACCGATTCGACGTCCTGCCCGACCGTCGTCACGACGCACACGACGATTCTCGGGCAAGCTCGCGGGATCCAGAGTGCGGTCCGGCACGGCGGCCCCTTGGACGACTCGGAGCGGACGACGTTGGCCGTGCTTCCGGCCCTGCTGCCGATTGAACTGTACTATTGGAACCGCGTCCGTCACGTCCTCTTCGTTTCGGATGCGGTCCGTCACGAAGTGGTGGGCACCTACGATCCGCGGCTCCGGACCTCGGCGCTGATTCCAAATGGACTCGCGCTCAATGAACTGCGCGCGGCGGGCAACACCGCGGATTCCCCCGAAGAACCGGGGTTCATCCTCTACACCGGACGTCTGCTCGGATGGAAGGGATTGGCGGTCCTCCTCCGCGCGATGGTCCACGTTCGGCGGACCGAACGGCTGGTCGTGACGGGGAGCGGGCGGGTGGGCGCGTGGCGTCGGTACGCCCGGTCGCTCGGCCTCGGACCGGACCGCGTCGAGTTCCTCGGCGCGATTCCACGATCCGAGTTGCTCTCGCGGCTGCGGCGCGCCACGCTGGTCGCCCTCCCGAGCTTCATGGAGAGTTGTCCGTACTCGCTCATCGAGGCGATGGCGTTCGAGAAACCCGTGGTCGCGACCGCGATCCCGGGCACCGCAGACATGGTCGAGGACGGGGTCTCTGCGCTCCTCGTCCCGCCAGGCGATGCGAGGGCGCTCGCCGAGGCGATCGAGCGCCTCCTCGGAGACGAAGCGCTGAGACGGCGGCTCGGCCGGACGGCGGGGGCGGTCGCCCAGGCGCGTTTCTCGTCCGCTCGCATGTGCGCGGAGACGCTCGATTATTTCGAAGCGGTGCTCGCTGCTTCGTAACGCGAGGAGGATCGAACCGGTGGGGGGAGGAGGGGGCGGTGGGTCAGAAACGGCGTAGGATGTACCGCATCAACGAATGGCCAGGGGGCTTGTGATGCGCGTCCTCTTCATCGGAGCCCACGTCGGCAAAGGGGGAGGCCTCGCGCTCCAGACGTTCCAGGTGTTCACGGGCCTCCGTCGGCACATCGATGTCGACCTGCTCTGCCTCGATGCGCTCGGCGTCCATCGGACGATGGCGGAGATCCCCGGCGTCCGTTTCGCGGGACCGTTGGTGTTCCCGAAGGGCATCGCCTATCTGGAGCGGGCCGTCCGCGAGGTCCGGGATGAGTACGACCTGTTCCAAATCCTCGATCCGTACTTCTCGCTGCCGGCCGCGTTCTGGGCCCGGGTGTTCCCGCGGGCAGTGTTCTTCGGGACCGATCCGAGGGCCGAGGTCGGATGGCGGTACGGGCCTCACATGAACGCGTTCATGCGCTTGGCCATGGCCCCTCTCATCTCCGGAACCCCGCTCGTCGTGAACTCGCAGGCTCTTGCCGCGAGGTTCCGTCGCTACCACCCGCGCGTGATCCAGGGCGGTGTCGACACGCGCCGGTTCGATCAGCTCAGTTCGAAAGCCGCGGCCCGGCGTTCTCTCGGGATCCCCGAGGGCCGAACCCTCCTCGTCACCGTGGGGAAGGTGATCCCGGTGAAGCGGTTGGAATGGCTGATGGAGATCGTGCGTCACGTGCCCGGCGTCGACGCGATGGTCGTCGGCGGATACACGGAGGAGCATTACAGCGACGAGTACTATCGAACGTTGCTCGCAACGTATCCGGACATCCGGGATCGAGTCACCTTCACGGGCGAGGTGGCGTGGGACCAGGTGCCCACGTACCTGGCCGCCGGCGACATCTTCATATTCCCATCGAAATTCGAAGGGATGCCGAACGCGCTGCTCGAGGCCATGGCGGCGTCGCTGCCCGTCGTCGTCTCGGACATCCCGCCGCACCGCGA
Source organism: Methanobacteriota archaeon (assembly GCA_005878985.1). Lineage (GTDB taxonomy): Archaea > Thermoplasmatota > Thermoplasmata > RBG-16-68-12 > RBG-16-68-12 > RBG-16-68-12. Next base: position 31,895 of record VBMA01000087.1, on the reverse strand, counting down.
GCTGATTCAGCATGGACGCACGGGATTCCTGGCGCGGGATCCGATCGAGATGGCCCACCAGGTGACGACCCTCGCGAACCACGAGGACCTGCGACACGCCGTGGGCGACGCGGCCCGCGCGTATGTTCGGGAGAACCTCGACTCCGAGGCCTGCACCCGGGCGTTCCTCGAGCTCTACAAACGTCTCATCGCGGGCGACCTGGGCCGTGACGCGCCGGTCCAGGAACCCGTCGAGCTCTCGAGTAGTCATCGCGACTGAGCGACCAGCGCGGACCACATGTCGACATACTCGTCCATCGCTCGGTCCACCGAGAACCGCTCTACTGCAATCCGTCGAGCTCCCTCCCGAAGCCGTCGTTGAAGCGCCGAGTCCGTTGCGATTTCCTCGAGGCGGTTTTGGGCCTCCCCCGCGGAACGGACGGCAAATCCGCTCTGACCGTCGACGACCGCCTCGTCGGTCCCCGGGATGTTCGTCGTCAAGATCGGGATGCCCATCGCGAGTATCTCGGGCCAGACGAGCGGCGGTGCGGCGATCGATCGAGGATCTTGAATCGGGCAGAGGAACAGGTCCGCCGCCGTGCACGCCGACCGGAATGTCTCGGGGGCGTTCGCCACGCGGATCCCCGGCCGTTCGAAATTCCGGAAATCGGATTTGAAGTGTTCCGGTTTGAAACAGAAGATGAATTCAAGAGGACGACGCTCGAGCGTGAGGGTCGCAATTCGCATCGCCTCCTGCAGGTCTGCCTCGTTCGTCTGCTGGGTGAAGCCGGTCCACAGGACCACGAACTTCCCGCGTTCAAGGCCGAGGCTCGCCCGAGCGGCCGCCCGCTCGGCGTCGGTCGGGGGCGTGAATCGAGAGACGTCGATCCCCCAGCGAATGCGGCGCATGCGTCCCGATGGGAAGCCGAGCTCGAGCAGGCGCCGTCGGTACGCTTCCGAAAACGGTACGACCACGGCGAAGCTCGAAAAACTCGCCAACAACATGGCGTCATACAGGGGCCGATTGCGATGGTACGTGGGCGCAGAAAGCGTCAGTGGGACCCTCCGGCTGATTGCCCGGAGTAGCACCGTCGCGGGCCCGAAGTTGTCCGCGAAGTGAATCACGTCCGCGCGAAATATCCTCTGACGCCGTCGGACCTCTCGGAAAATGATCGGCACGTTCGTCGTCTTGCTCACGTAGTTGTTCACGCCTCCGAACCGCGAATGCTCGACGTTGAACCGAGCGTCCGGTCGAAAGTAGACCGGAATTTGAGGAACGTGGCGGATCGGGAGGCCGTTTCCAGGCGTCGCTTCGATGTCCACCGACAACGCCTCGACCTCGTGTCCGGCGACGAGGAGCCTCCGAATCATGTCGAGCCAGAAGTTCTTGTCCCCCGCGTGGCGGAACGGCAAAATCCGTTCGCCGACGATCATGATTCTCAGGGTGAGGTCACCGATTCGCTTCACGACGGCTATGTATTTGAAATCCATGCACGCGGGGAATTTTCCGCCGCCACGATCGACTGCCCGGGGCGTGCGCCACCGCGTTTCCAAGGGCCAACCGGCTCGGTCCCCATCGAAACCGTAATCCCGGGGCCGAATCATAGGTACCACCCAGACACAGTCCTTCGAGCGGTGAGTGACCTGGCGGAGAGGTTCGTGAGCTTCGGAACTCCGGAGACGATCCGGGTCGAGGACCTCTCGCAGCTGAGCGGCATCCGGGACGAGTGGGTGGGGCTCATGGCCCGGATTCCTCAGTCATCCTATTTCCAAACGCCGGACTGGGTCTTGGCATGGTGGGAGACGATCGGTGGAATGCCGCCGACCGAACTCGTTCTCTGGCGGAGTTCCTCCGGTGCGTTGGAAGGAATCCAGTTCCTCAGTCGTCTCATGCGGCGCGTTCACCCGCGTCTGCCTCCGGCCTGGCCGATCTGGACGGTCACGGGCAGCGGCATTGGAGACGCAGACCACATCGGATGGCCGGTCCTCCCCCAGCACCGGGAGGCGGCGCGGCAGCATGCGATGCGTCGCACTCGCGGTACCACGTTGCTATTGCAGGACCTCGATTCGGAAACGGGCGTTCCGTACGTGCCCCGAGGGGCTCGACTCCTGTTCCGGAATCCATGTCCGCGAATGGCTCTGTATCCGCCCGATGCGATCCCCGCGAGCATGCGGCGGACGCAACATCATCTTCGGCGGTACGAAAAGCGAGCCGACGCGGCGGGGATCACGTTCCGATGGATTCCCGGTAGCCAGATGGACGACTCATTCTTGGAGCGTTTCTTTGCGCTTCACAAGTCGCGGATGGTGGAAAAGGGCGTGTCGAGCCGGTTCCTCTCGGCCGAACCGCTGTTCCGTCGGCTCGTTGCGCAGGGCTCCGCCGCTCGGGGTCCCATCGCGATGGTCGCCGAGCGGGACCGTCGCATGATCGGGCTCCTTTGCTTCTTGCGCTGGGGAGACACCCTCGCGTACTACCAGAGCGGATGGAGTCCCGAGTGGGCATCCGTCGAACTCGGGAGGCTGTTGTTCAACGAATCGATCAAGGGCGCAGGAGCGGACGGACTACGGACGATGGACTTTCTTCGCGGGAATGAGGAGTACAAGTATCGACTCGGTGCCGTCGATCGGTGGGACGAAACGTGGCTTCGGCCCGGAGGCATATCGGGCTCGATTCTCAAGCTCTTCGTGCCGGCCTACCGGTTCGCGACGCGGCGAATGTGGACCGCACAGCCCTCGAAAGCACCGTGACGGGCCTTCGCAGACGACGGGCCGAATCCCCCTGGCGCGGAAGGTCAGGCGGAGGCTGCCCGGTGCCCGCGATCCTCGAAGATTACCGTCGTTCGATGCGGTGGGACATCGCGCGATCCCTCCCGGAAACCGGTCGATTGCGGATGACGTACGGGATCGCACTTGGAACGAAGCGATGTCGCTTGCTGTCGATCAGCGTGATATCCCCGACTCCGGAAAGCGTGTGGATCCCATCGGGGAACGGGCTCTCCGAGAACGGCTCGACGGTCGCGGCGGGCTCCTCCGCGAACTCCGTGGGGGTCAGGCGCACGACCCGGTTGATCACAATCGCTCCTCCGTACATGCGCGAGCAATCTTGGGCGGGTCGGTACAGGATGCCGCCGTGGACGAAAGGCGTACCGGCAGGCCTCGAGGATCGGATGTCCGTCTTCACTGGGTTCAACGCGTGCGGTTCCCAGGGCCCCTCGAGGTTCCGTGCATGCCAAACGAACAGAGGCATGTTTTCGCTCGGTACAGGTGAGCCACCATCGGCCATTGTGATGGAAGACGGTGGGGTCGAGGGCCGCGACCCCGGATAGGAGCGTGCCGATCTTTTCCCATCGAGTGGGGAAATCGACCGCACGGTGAAGGCCAACCTCCCTCGCTTCGTTCGTCTCCGGAATGCAATAGATTTCCTCGCGGTCGACGACAAGATACGGATACGATGCGTGGACCGGCAATTCGATCGCGACTTTGGGCATCCGGGGCGGCCCGGTCGCGGTGGCCTCGACCGTCCCGATCACGCCCTTCGAGGTCGCATATTGAAAATCTTCGTACAGGATGTGAGTGACCCCGTCGATCCGGGCAGCGAACGGATCGGCGATGAACCGCCCACGCTCCGGAGGATTGAGCCAACGAACACGCTTCTCCCCGCGGGTTTCGAGGAAGGCGCTGATGGGCACGTCGGCGACTCCGATGCACCATTCTTCGTGGCGAAGGAGAGCGCGCGCCGCCCTACGGACGGCGTTTCGAGTTTGTCGGACGACGAGTCGCATCATCTGACGGTTCGAAGGAATGCGCGATGGGGCGGCCGGTGTAGGAGCCGACGGTCCCTCTAAGTATGCGGTCTGGCCCAGGCGGAGGTCTTGGCACACGTTCGCCGGCCATCCCACAACCCCGAAGTGCACCTCGTCAATGTTTTGTCGGAGGGAGTGAAGGGCGGTCCGAAAGCACCCGGTTCGGAGTGCGATGCCGCCGCCGACGCGACCCGCGACGCGCCGCAGGACCGCGCCCGTGACCGCTTCCCCGTCGTAGATGGGCCAGAGGCACGGCGGGATCCCACCATAGGGAGGTTCGTCGGCGTGCTCAAACGACCATACGCCGTAGCGCGCCCCCTGCAGGATTCCGCCATCGAGGATGCCCAACCCGCATTGCAGGAGGAAATCCAGGTCATAGGCACGGATTCGGCGAACGTCGGATTCATCGTATCGGCGCGTGACCCCGCGTTCGGTCATCGTATGGCACCGCAAAGACGGCACCCCTGGAAACGCGAGGGCCATGTCCACCGGCCGGAGCGCCCGGGAAGGGTGCGATGCGACATACGCGCGGAACAGGAGGCCCACCGGCCGTGAGCCGTCCAACGATCCTTCCTCCGGGAAGACGAGCAGGGCGAGACTGGTCCCGGGGACGCGCCTCAATTCCTGAATGGTTCGAGCCTGCCACGTTGGGATCATCGGGCCGTCGCACAGGACACCGAACCGAATTGGGTGGGTCGGAGCGCGGCTCGGGAAGCCCTCCTCGGACATTCGCGCCGCGGGACGGTTCCGAGGTTATTTAGCCTATTCAGGCGAATCCTCGCCGCGCCGGCTTCCGAGGTCGGCCGATTCAGAGGCGCGGGCTGTTCTTGGAAACTCTTCGGATCGCGATTGTCACCGAAACGCTTCCGCCGGCGCAATTGAACTTGCAGCCATGGAGATACCTGGGGGATCTTGCGGGAGCGCTTGCGGCCGCGGGCCACGAGACCTCCCTGGTGACGAGCACCGAAGGCGTGCGGCGATGGAACGGGGTGCCCGTCGAGCGCCTCACCGAGCGACACGATTACCGCTCCGCGCCGTCGCTTCGGAACATGTTGCGGACCGGGCGGTTCGACATCGGCGTGTGTCGGCTGACCGCGGGCCTGTTTTTCTCGATGCGGCGGCGTCCGCCTCGGGGTGGATTTGGGGGATGCCTGATCGGAATCTTTCTGCGGCCCCTCCACAGCGGCCGAGACCTGACGAAGCGATTTCTGGATCCGACGTTGGCCGCGGAGATTCGTCACGACAGGCATCATGCCGCGATGTACGCGTCGCGGCTGCTTGGGACTTGGTCGAACGCTCCCGCGTATGTGGACCGCTACGTGTTCCTGTGGGATACGGACCGACAGTGCGGGACCGCCGCGGGGCTCCCGCCATCTTCCTGTGCGGTCATTCGGCATCCGTTCAATCCGTTCTTCTTGGAACGGGGACCTTTGGATCCGAGCCCGCGGCTCGGCGGAATCGTATCGCCCGCTCGCCGACGCGTGGTCTTCACGGGCCCGCCGGAAGGATCCCGAGGGGTCGGCGACATGCTTCGGCTCCCGCATTATCTCCCGCGAGATCCGGCGACCCAAATCGTCTTGCTGCTGCGTGATGGGACGAATCCCGAACCGGTGACCACCCGGACCCGTGTCGGTGCCCACGAACTCGTCGTCGTTCGAGGCCTCCTTTCCCGCGAGGAACTGCGGACCGCGTACCGAGTCTCACAGGTCGCGGTATTTCCGTACCGGTTCGTGCGGACCGGACTTCCGCTCGTCGCCCTCGAGGCAGTTGCCACCGGGTTGCCCGTGGTGACGACGCGGGTCCATCCGATCCGAGAGTTGGAAGGGCGGACCGGTCTCGTCTTCGCCGACCCCGCCAATCCGCGCAATCTGGCTCGAGCGGTTCAAGAGCTTCTCGACGAGGCGACTCAAGAGCGGGTTCTGCGCACGAATCGGCAATGGATTCAGACGTCTCCGGATTGGCAATCGGTCGCGAAGACCTTCGTTTCCCTTTCGGACGTGAGTCGGCCTTCGGGCGTTCGCGAAGGTTCTTGAGTCCACGGACTTTTCCATTCCCGAGGGTGCACTCGTGATTCCGGGCACAGGAGTCCGCGCGAGGGCGCCGTTCCCGTATGTCGGGCTCGCCACGGCCGTCCTCCTGCTTCACGCCATTCTCGTGGCGATTCTCCCCGCGAACCCGTATCGCGCCGCCGTGTCTTTTGCCGCTCTCTTTGCGGTGGGCTATTGCACCGTCGCACTGATCGTCGGCGACACGATTCGGCTTTCGGCGTCGGAGATTCTCGCATTTTCCATCGGACTCACCATCTTCATCACCTCCCTGTCCGCCCTCGGCGTCTCCCTCCTAGGGATTCCGATTACGGTCTTCGCCGTGGTGATTGTCGGATTGCCAATCGCGATCCTCGCGTGGTTCACGCGACGCCCCGGTAGAGGTTCGCTGACCGCGATTACCGCGTTCTCCCGCGGCCTCTTCGACTTTTCTGAGTACTCGAGGTCCGAGAAAGCGATCGCGGCCGCGCTCCTTGCCGCGATCACGGCAACGCTGGTCGTGCTCGTCTCCCTCTCCTCCGTGCGTTATCCGGACCAGCTTTCGGCCGGCCTTGCCATCACCGGCGACAGGGACGTCCTCCCGACGCAGTTCTTCGTGGGCCAGCCGCAGAATATCAGCGTCTCCGCGTTTGCCGGTTCGGCCTCGGGCGCATTCACCCTTCGGATCCGGCTCTACCCCCAGAACGCGACCGGGAACGGGACGTATCACACCGTCATCCTCACATCGCCTTTGCGGATGGACGCTTTCGCGGAACACAACGAGTCCCTCGTGCTCGCCACGGGTGAATCCTGGACCCGCCGGTTCTCGATTTCAATCGAACTGACGGGCGACCTGTACCTTCGCTTCGACTTGTTCCAAACGATTGGCTCCCGTCCGGTCCTCGTTGCGACGAACACGTTGCCTGTTCACGTCAGGCCCTAAAACTGTTGAATCGACATCACGCGGTAAACCGAAAAGGTCTCATCCTGGTAGACCAAGGCGAAATTGGGATCTGTCGCGAACTTGCCGATTTGGGCCGCGGTCAACGGGGTCGGCCAGAGCCCTTCGTGGAGGAAGTTGGGGCGCAACGCCGTCATCAGGTAATCCACGGCGACGTAGTCCCCGATATGCAGGATGTTCCACGCGTTCGCGTCGAGGGTTGCATTCGCGAACAGCCGAGAACTTCCGAAATCGGCCGGCATGTCCCCGAATCCCGAGAAGACGTCGATCGCAAGTTGATCGCCCCAGATGCGGCACGTATTGAGGGGAACGCAATTTGGGTCGGTACTGAAGTGATCCGTCGCCCAATCCGCCGCCCGCAACGAGTCGACGCCGAGGAACAGCGGCGAGTCGGTGGCCTGGAACTGCGGATACGGCTCGAAAAACATCCGGAACGTGATCGGAGCGAGATTCCCGCCCATCAGGACGGCGGCCGAGATCGCAATGACGACCGCGGGCGGCGCCCATTTCTTCTCTCGTAGGACCCTCAGCAGGCGTCGACTCGATTTCCAGAAGTCAGATCGGCCCCACCGAATCAGGGTCGCAGCGGCGAAGGGCGTGACGACAAAATTCGTGTATTCGTTGACTCGAAGCGGGACATAGTTCAGCGCTGTGACAATGAGGGGAAGGGTGACGAAGATTAGGCATAGCGCCACGATTCCGTTGGCGACGGCGAACGGGTGGTGTCGGGTCACGCGATACCGTCGGAGTGTGAAGAGAGCGAGCAAGAACATGGTGATTAGGGAGGCAGCCAGCCAAGTGATTTCGAATGTAGTGAAGGTCCGACCCAGAGGTGGCCTCGGTGTCCCCGGAATGGTTTCCTCCGGTGCAATCAGGTTCGTGACGGCGGAGACGAGCGTCTGCTCGTGGCCGAAGAAAATCGGGAAGGTAAAGAAATGAATGTAGAGGAGCAGGAGCACGATGAAGTACACCAAGAGGATGCCGATCCGGAGGGCGGGCAAATCCGGCCGATATCGACGACGAAGGATCAGGAGCGAGAGAGCTCCGAGCCAGAATGCAAATACGTACGATGTGAGATGGTGCGTCGTCACGATCGCGGCTCCCACCACGACAAACATGAGCTGAGCGCGGTGCTGGGCCCGGACCTCCACGGCTTGGCTCAGGAGCAAGAGAGAGAGCAGCGAGAGTCCGAAAAAGATCGTGCCGAAACCTTGTTGGACCGGCTCATTGAACAGGATGGAGGGGGTCCCGAGGTACAGGAGGACGGCGACCGCCGCGGTCCGAGGTCCGAAAAGCCGTCGGCCTATTGAGTATACGATCGCGGGAATCGAGAGGACCCTGAGTATGGGCTCGATCCACAAGTATCCAATGTCCGCGGGGAGCGGAGCATTCAAGATGAGATATCCGACGAACACGTTTCCGACCGGATAAAACGAGTACGTTCGCGCAAACGCCAGTCCGGTCCCGGGCGCCCAGAATCCCGTGTCGATCAGGTCCTGCGTGAAGGAGAAATTGAAGATCGGGTCCGTCGAGTACACAACGCCGTGCGGAGCGGCAATCGGATACAGGAGGAAAATCGTGATGATCGGGGCCAAGAGGAACGGGATTTTCGGAGTTCGAACGAAGGCCACGTAGAACGGTGCGCAGATCATCGCGAGCGTGATGAGCAGGAGCGCGCGCTGCGTTCCGACGGCTCCGGTCTTGAGTTGCCATACGACGAAGGTGAGTCCGATGAAGCCCAGGAGACACGTACCCAGGGCGGCGATGTCGAGCGTCGCAGGGCGCCAGACGCGCTTGGCCAAGGGTTCGTCGGAGCGCGCATCCCCCCTTAAGGGTTAGCGCACCAGGATGTCGGAGACCGCGTCACCGTCGGCCGGTCACGACTCGATAGGTCGGGCCATGACGTCGGACGCGCCCGGCCTTTTCGAGGCATCGGAGATGGTACGAAGCGAGCTGCCGGCTGATGCCCAGCACCTTGGCGATCTCGGCCGCCTGCGCGTTCTCCATGCGTCGGAGGGTGAGCAGCACGCGGGGGCGGACGTCGCGGTACTCCCAGTGCCGCGCATACAGCCGGTTGACCTCGGCTTCCCCGCCGGACACGTAATACCGGCTCCGGCCGTTGATCTCCTGTTTGTAGATGAGCCCGTCCTGGACCAGCGCGTTCAGGTGGTACCGGGCCGTGCCGACCGCCAGCCGCAGGGACCTCGCGACGGACCGGAAATGGTCTCCGGGGAGCAGGCGGAGATGATCGTAGATCTGCCGGCGGACGGGATGCTTGAGTCCGGCCAAGAGGCCGAGTCCGATCAACAACGAGCTGCCACCGTACGGCAGGACTCGCGCGCTCGTCCGGGATGTCGCCCAAACGAGCATGCTGATCGCCCCGACGGTGCTCGCATAGGCGTAATCCCTCCGGCTCCATCCCCCCATGAGAACCTGAACCCCGTCATTCATTCAACACGACGTATTTCAATTCTCTGGTGACAAAGATTGTTCGACACGCGTGCGGCGCATCTCGTTCAGTGTCGCGCCTCGACCTTCGCGGAACGGGCTTCCACGCGCTGCGGAGCGATTGCCGATGCGCTCGTGAGCCGCGCGATGAGTTCCCTGATGGCCTTTCGGACGTAGCGTTGGCTCACGGACCTCGGCGCGACGACGAAGAGGAACGCTTGAGAGCCGACCTTCGTCGCGATGATCTGTCGATCGCCGCTCGCGACCGAGATCGAGCGGGAACTGGGCCCGCCAAGCGCCTCGATGATCGTGTCGACGGAGGCCAACATCGTCGCCGCCATCACGCTCACGACGTCCAAGCGGATGCCGTCGCGCGTCCACGAGGCCAGCACGGATCCGGTCCTTCGAAGGAACAGGACCGCGTCGAGGCCGCCATCCGTGTCGATCGCGGAGAGGAACGACAGCGAGGCGTTCTCCAGTGCGGACAGCGATTTTCGACTCAGACCGACCCCTTCCACTCCCGCGGAGACGGACCCATTGGTCTATCCCCTCAAAAAGGTAGCCATGCACGCGCGGAAGTGCGCCGACCTGACGCGACGAACGCGGACTTGCGCGATTATCGTTCACACGCTTGCAGTTTTTCTCCAATTCATCGACATTCCAACGAACGATAATGGCGTTTTTGCCTCCTCCATCGCTCGGTCGCGTGGCCGACGTCTACGGCAAAACGTGTGCCAGAAATCAGATAGCATACTGTTAGCTGAATACCGCATGAGATCGAGGGCCGTGGACGCGAGGGTTCAGGGCGGGGCCGAGCGACTGGCGCGGCCGCGCTCACGAGATGTCGAGACGACGTCGTATTCGACGTCAACGTCTCGCCGGGTTCCTGGCACGCGGTCCCCGGATCGACGTGCGTTGGGTCGGTCGTAAGAAATCGGGTCGTTGGTGGAGGGCGAAGTCGGATGGGGCAACCAGGGGACGAGTGGGCGTTATCGGGAGGAGCCATCGGAGCGCGAGCTCCCAGCGGTCCGACCATCGCCCAGTTCCCTGTCCCTGCGCTGCCGGTCGATCCAGCTCCGCAAATCCCTTGGGGAGAGATCGCGAACCCCGCCCTCGAGAGCCTCTCGATTCTGTTGCCGGCCCTCAACGAAGAGGACGGAATCGCCGACGTCCTCAACCGGATTCCGCGGCTGACGCTCCAGCAGAAAGGCTACGCGTACAGCGTTCACCTGCTCGATGGCGGTTCCACCGACCAGACCCGTGCGGTTGCGAAGCGGCTCGGGGCCGAGGTCTTCATCCAGAGTGGAATCGGAAAGGGATCCGCGTTCCGGGAATTCGTCCCAAAGATTCGCGATCAGTACGTCGTGCTCTTGGATAGCGACGGCACCTATCCGCCGGAGGTCATCCCGGATATCGTCGGGAAGCTCGGCGCTGGGTCCCCCGTCGTCATCGGATCCCGTCTCCGGGGCTCCATCAACGAAGGCGCGATGTCGATGGCGAATCGCGTAGGCAACCGGATGTTGAGCTGGTTCGCCTCCTTCCTGTTTGCCACGCCAATCTCCGACGTCTGCAGCGGTATGTGGGGATTCGTTTCCGAACCGCTCAAGTCGCTCGGGCTGACCGCGACAGGATTCGAACTCGAGGCGGACCTGTTCGCCGAGTGCGCGCTGAAGGGCATCCCCATCACGGAGGTTCCGATCCGATACGACCGCCGCATCGGCCAACCCAAGCTCCACTTGCACGAGGGCGTGCGGATCGCCCTGGCACTGCTGAAGAAGCGGATCGGGTCCGGTGCGGCCGTCGCGGCGAAAGAGCCTCAGCTGTCATTCACCGGTTTGCACGCCGAGCACACGGACCGCTAGGAAGCCCCCTTCGCGGATGAAAACCGATGAATCTTGTAATCGAAACCTCTTTATGCAGGAATCTCCTCGATATCGGGCAGGGTGGGGTCCCGTGAACCTCCTTCGTCCGCGCTACTTAGCCCTGATCTTCGCCACGTACTTCGGCATCGTCGGTTACTACGCCGTGCAGGCTGCACGGCGCACTAGCTCGGGGGCTTATTCTGCCGGAATTTCCACAACGGTCTACCAGACGACGATGGTCGGGGGCGTCCTGATCCTCATTGGGATCTTCATCACGGCATCGATTTCGCCTCACATCAAAGGCGGCTCCCCGTCACGTTCGAGCGCGAACCCCAAGACAGGCCTCGTGATGCGGAGGATTCGCGGAGACTCTGACCGGACGTCGACCGATTATCGAGCGTACCCGCCCGCCGAATCCGCATGGCCGGCGGCCGATGATTTCCTGGAAGATCCCCCGGAGCTCGACCGGTCCGAATACCAGGATTTTGAACAGGCTCAGGATGCCGCGGCCGTGTCGGCCGCTTTGTCTCGCTTGGTACCGACGGGCGGCGAGCCTCCCGCCGCGGGGACGCTGGCGGAGCGCCTGTCCGGAATGCGCGCACGGAGCTCTGCGGTACTCGTCTCCGAAGGGAAGGAAACCGCGGGCGTTTTGCTCCGGCTCGTCAACGACATGAAACCGCTCTTAGCTGCGGCGAAGAAGGTCGGTCTCGACCTGCCCGAGCTCCGACGGTTGGTCGCGGAGGCCGCCGCAGGGCATGAGGCCGATCTCTCGCAGCGCGTGCGACTCGTCGAACAGGTGAAGGGCACGCTCGAAGCGGCGCTCGTGGAACGCATCGCGGAATCGTTGCAACGGGTGCTCCTCGACATCGAGCGAATGAAATCCACGACGCAACAAGTCCACGCCGCCGAGATGACTGCGGCCGAGGCCGTCGCGTTGCTCGATACCGGTAACTATGCGGGTGCCGTCGATCGGGCGGAAAAAGCGCGCGAGGTCCTGGAGAAGCACGTGGTCGCGTTGCCTTCGCGAATGGAAGCGGCCTCAGCCCCAAGTTCGTTCGTTGCCTTGGCAGGTCCGGCCATTGTCGCAGTGGCATTCGTCGCCGCTTCGTCGATGTTGTTGCCGGCCGTCGATAAGTTCTTGGTCCTCAACCCCGAATTGAACGTCGCGTCCATTCTCACCCTCAGCTACGGGTGGCTCGGTCTCATCATGTACGCGCTCATGTCCGTCTACTATGTGATGCGCCCAGCTTCGACGAAGCCGTCCCCGTTGGAGCGAATCGCGCGTCGACAGTAGGTCGGTTCGTCGAGTGATCTCTGCGTAGTCACCGATTGACGACGCGGTTCGCCCGCGAGAAGACCGTCCTCGCATGGAGAAATCGTTGAGTCTCAACGATACGCGTCGAGAATTTTTTCCTCGCATCCTGTTATCGCGCGCGATTATCGCATCTCAACATTTTCAAGAATACCATCATCGACGGCGCCTGACATCTGGACGCGCCCCCGGGGAAGGTAATGGATTCTCAGCCTCATCGCGCGTTCGTTGCCCTTTCGGCTTCCGCTCTTCTCGTACTCGCGGCCCTCATCGTCTCGGGGATTGTTCCCTTCAGCACTCCCGGTAACGGGGCTGGTCTCGGACCGATTTCTTCCAGCGCCACCGGGAACTTCGATCAGCTCGTCGTCGTCCTCATGGAGAACCACAATCTGAACGACATCTACGGCCCCGCCCCGTACATGACGCAGCTCGCCGACCAATACTCGTTCTCACAGCACTGGGCGAGCATCACGAATCCGTCCCAGCCGAACTACATCGCCATCTTGGGCGCGAGCACGTTCGGCGTCTCCGGTGACGGGAACCATCCGAACTTGAACCATCCCACCCTGGTGGACCTGATCGAGACCTCGGGCCACACGTGGAACGCGATCGCGGAAGGCAGCGGCTCCGGCTGTTCCATCAGCCCGCAGCGAGGCGAGGACCACTTCCCGTTCCTATCGTACACGACGATCACGGGCAACGCCGCGCGGTGCGCGAACCTCCACTCCGGCGGCACGACGGACGTCGTCGCGGCGTTGAACGCCGGCACGAACTTCATCTGGTTCACGCCGACGGACAATCACAACATGCACGACAACTCCGTGTCATCGGGCGACGCATGGCTGCAGAGCTGGGTGCCCGGACTGCTCACGGCCATGGGGAGCAAGAAAGCCGCGCTCATCATCATGTTCGACGAAGCGTACACGAGTCCTCCGTACATCTACATGTCCTTCAGCGGTCCGGCGACGAAGCTCGCGTACAAGTCGACGGTCTCGTACAGTCACTATTCGCTCGCGAAGCTCTTGGAGGACGTCTGGGGCGGAGGGAGCCTCGGGCAGGGCGATGTGAGCGCTGCGTCTCCAGTCGAGTTCTTCAATGCTGGCGGGCCGGATTTCACGCTCTCCGCGAATCCGGCGACCGTCTCGTTCGTGGCCGGTCTGTCCGCGGCGTCCACGGTCAGCTTGACTGCGGGTGGCGGCTTTACGGGGACGGTCGCCCTCACCGCGGTATCGGTCCCCGTAGGAGTCACGACGTCGTGCGGGCCGTCCAGCATCAGCGGGACTCAAACGTCCACATGCACCCTAAGCGGGACGAATGCGGGCACGTACGCGGTCACGATTACAGGCACGAGCGGGGCTCTCGTCCACACGACCCCGATTGCGACCACGGTGACGGCGCCGCCCACACCCGATTACTCTCTCTCCGCGAATCCAACCAGCGTCTCGTTCCTGGCCGGTCAGTCCGCGACCTCGACGATCTCCCTTCACCCGACGGGCGGGTTCACTGGGACGGTGGCGCTCACCGCGTCCTCCGCGCCCGCGGGTGTCACGACGTCGTGCGCGCCGTCCAGCATCAGTGGCACCCAGACATCGATTTGCACGCTGAGCGGAACGAACGCAGGCACGTACACCGTCACGATCACCGGGACGAGCGGAGCACTCGCCCATACAGCTTCGGTGGCCGTCACGATCACCGCGGCCGGACCCACGGCCCGGTTCACGTACTCGCCCACGGTGCCTTCCGTCAACGAAACGATTACGTTCGACGCGTCCACCTCGACAGACTCGAATCCAAGTGCGACCTTACAGGCCCGCTGGGACTGGGAGTCCGACGGAACATGGGACACCTCACTCTCCTCGACCCTGACCGCGCAACATGCGTTCGGGGCATCCGGGACGTACACCGTGAAGTTGGAGATCCAGGATTCGAGCGGATTGTCCGACACGGACAGCAAGGCGATCTCGGTCTTTGCATCGGGAGGCGGAGGCGTCGGAGCACCTCCCGGCTCCGGCTTGACGGATCCGACGGTCCTCCAGGCCCACGGTCCGATCTACATCGGGAGCGATGCGCAGTTCACCGCCGCGAACGGCGTGCGCAGCGGGACGGGCACGATTACGGACCCGTACATCATCAGCGACTGGTTCATCGACGGCAATCTCTACGCGAGCTCCCAGGCGATGCTCTGGATCGAGGGCACCAGTTCCTACGTCGTGATTGAGAACGTGAGGATCGCGAATCTCGCCGGAACCAACCAGTGGGAAGCGTTCCAGCTCGGTCACTGGCCCGCGACGATCAGCACGCAGCACGTAACGATCCGCCACAACGAGGTCGTGAACGCGCAACACGCATACGGCATCGCGATCCGCGAGGGATCGAGCGACATCCACGTCGAGGCGAACTACGTGCAGCTCGACGCGAACTTCGACTGGGTGTACGGCATCGCAACGGACCGCGGGGTCCACGGCATCACGGTCTTCGGGAACTACGTGAATGCGCACACCAGCGGCACGTTCCACACGGTTGGCATTCATCTCAGCGACTACCACGTCACGGACGCTCGACGGGCCACGGGGATGGTCGCGATTCAGAACACAGTCGTGAACGCAACGGCCGGCGGCATCATCTCCGAGAGTTCAGTCGGCACGATCATCGGATGGAACCTCGTCTACATGGACTATCCCGGTTCCAAGTCCGTCGCGACGGACTATCCTCGCGGCATCGAGACGGAGTGGTTCTCGAACGGGACCGCCGTCGTCGGAAATGTGATCCACACGTTCCACTGGGGAATCCAAGTCGGATCGGACCAGGGAGTCATCGCCTCGAACACGATCTCCGATGTCGACTATGCGATCTACGTGCTCGATAACTCGGCGTGGCCGGGCATCAGCACCGCGGCGGACACGATCTACGACACGACGTACTCGAGCGTCGCAATCGCCCCAATCCGCCTTCCGACGGGCTTCCAGGGGACCGTGGTCGACCTCGGACCGGGAATCAAGAAGACGGACCTCACGCCGGTCCTCTTCGTGACGTCTCCGGCGGCGACCAGCGCGACCCTTGAATGGTCCGGCACGTCCCTGAATCTCTCGGCGATCGTCGGCGGCATGATGGTCTTCGACACGGCCAGCACCATCGATGCGCAGACGTTGCACGCTTCATGGACCGGCGCCCTGACGAATCTCCATGTGACCAGCCTCTCGGCCGCGGGCATCTCGTTCCAACTCCAGAGCGCCACGCCGGTCGTCTTCGACGGCACCGGCTTCACCCCGAGCACGACGTACAACGTGACGCGAACGAACACCGGCGGAACGAGCCGGATCTTCAGTGCTCAGTCGACGCCCCTCGGCGGTCTCTCGTTCACGGTCCCGACCTCGACGCCCTCGACCTACGCGGTCTCCCCGGGAAGCGTGAACGACATCACGCCTCCAGTGACGACCTACAGTGCCTCGGGCACAGGCGGCGCGGGCAGCTGGTACACGTCTGCGGTGACGGTCACGCTGTCCGCCATCGACGATTCCAGCGGCGTCGCGGCGATCCACTTCCGGACGGATGGCGGGACGTGGCAGAGCTACTCCGGCCCGTTCACCTTCCAAGCCGACGGATCCCACGCAATCGACTACTACTCCACGGACTACTCGGGCAACAACGAGACGCTGCGGTCGGTCGCCGTGAAGATTGACAGCACCGCACCGAGCTCGTCGGTCCAGCTCGCCGGCACCCTAGCGGGCGACGGATCGTACATCTCCTCGATCGCTGTGACCGTGACGTCGACAGATGCGACGAGCGGAGTCCAATCGAGCCAGTACCAGGTGGACGGGGGCGCGTGGCGCTCCTATTCGGCCGCGTTCCCGGTCAGCGGAAATGGGACCCACACGGTCGATTACTACGCGACGGACGTCGCGGGAAATCTTGAGAGCACGAAGAGCTCTGTCGTCCGAATCAGCGGATCGTCGTTCGGGCCCCCGGTGACGGTGTTGCAGCTCGCAGGCACCGCTGGTCAGAACGGCTGGTACATCTCCCTGGTGAACGTCACACTGACCGCGACGAGTCCGAGCGGAACCGGGATTTTCACGATGTACAGCGTCGACGGTTCCGGATGGACGCAGTACGCGCAGACGTTCATGCTGACGGAAGGCCGGCACGCGCTCGACTACCAATCCTGGGATTCCGCCGGGTTCGTCGAACCGAAGGCATCCACCTCGATCGACGTGGACCTGACACCTCCGACCCTCGACGGTTCTCCCAGCGGGCTCGTGACAACCCCCGACGTGACGATCACGTGGACCGGCACCGACGGTTCCTCGGGCATTGCCCGCTATGAGGTGTCCGTCGATGGAGGGCCGACGGAGTCCGTGGGCATGACCACGAGCCTCACACGCAGCTGGTCCGACGGGGCCCACACGGTCCGAGTGACGGCCTACGATGCGGCCGGCAACCAGGACGCCAAGGTCATCCGGTTCACCGTGAACCCGGCGTCGTCCGGGGTGTTCGAAGTGTTCCAGACGCTCCCGCTCATCCTGCCGGCGATCGCGCTGTTCCTTCTCCTGTTCGCGGTCGCCTTCTGGCGCCGACGCCTCCGTCGCGACGAAGACGAGGACCGAGGCGAGCCGGACGCATACGACATGCCGCCCGAGGACTACGATTCCTCGGACTGGTAGCATCGACCTCGACGGTCAGTACTCGATTCGCCGTTGCCTCTCCCAGATTAGGGCGATGGCCGCCGCGACGATGCCGCAGAAGAAGAGGGCGACCACGATGTGCTCATGATGCAGCTCTCTCGTGTCGAACAGATCCTGCAGGGAGAAAAAATCGATGTCGTTCAACATCACGAGGAACGCGAGGCCCCAGAACAGCGCGAGGAGGGCGACGCTCAGCGAGTATTCTTGCAGTCGCGTGGTCCCGCCTCCGGCGCTGGAATCGAGCCTATCTTTTCAACCTTTCTCGCTACGCGACGTTCGGACTTGCACTGGAAACGCACCGCCGATGCCCGACACAAAAGCCGTTCCTGTTCCGAGACCCGGGAACCACTTTCGATAGACGTACAATCACCCCTATATACGCACCTCGGGGTTACCACCCAGCCTCCGACGGTGACCCTCATCCCACACTCTCGGGCCACCCGCATTCGCCGTGCGCTAGACGTCGCATCGAAGCGGAGCGGTAGCCCCTTTCTGGTCCTAGCACTCCTCCTCACCGGGATTCTCGTCGCGGGCTCGTTCGCGATTCTCAGTGAGGGTCCCTTGGTTCACAACCCTCCGACGACTTCCTCGGCCTCCGCGTCCGCCACCGGTCGCGTCGCGACCCTTTGGCCTTTCTCCCGGGATAGCATCTGGAACCTGCCGATCGGCGCGAATGCCGTGTACGTCCCGGGCAACATCAAGAAGCCCACAGCCTATGGGATGACCACGGATGTGGACGTCCTCATCCTGACGCCGACCGCCCCGGTCACGTCGGTCTGGAAGAACAACGATGCATGGAGCGGCGGGAGCCGCTGCACCGCCGAAGGCGGCGTCTTGTTTGCGGCGCCAATCCCCGCAGACTTTGTCGTCCCTGGGGCCGGGTCCGGCAATCCAGATGGCACGACCCCGAACTACGCGACCGCGATCCTCGCGGCCGACGGCCACACGCTCATCCAAGGCCAGCCGATGGCGCGCTGCACGAGTGGCGGGACCGCCACGATATGGTGGTACCAGGAGAAGGAAGACCTCTTCGGGACCGGCAACTCCGGCGCGCACGGCGGTTCCATGTTGTCGAGCCTCGGCGGCGTGATCCGGCTGGGGGAGCTCGTGCCGGGAGGCATGATCCGGCACGCATTGAAGGTCAACTTGCTCGGTGCGGACAACTACTACAGTGGCTCCGGCGGATACCGCTGGCCCGCGACGACCGCGGACGGATGTGCCCCCGGCTGCTACGGCGGGTCCGTCCCGGCGCTTCGTATGGGGTCCCTGCTCGCGCTCCCCCCTTCCGTCGACGTGAATGCGATGGGCCTCGAGACGGAGCCAGCGAAGATCCTCGCCCATGCCTTCCAGGACTACGGCGCATACACGGTGGACGACGCTGCGTGGTCGGTCTACGCCGTCGCGACGGAGTACAGCCCGTCGGGCAAGGTCGACGACGAGTTCGGGGCGGCCTGGGGTTTCCCAATCAGCCCGGCGAGCCGCAACGTCCCCTGGGCGCGGGACATGGACCGGATCTTCGGCGACCTCGCGGTCGTCGACAACTGGAATGCCGCTTCATGGCAAGCCGTATCCGCCTCGAACGGCACGGAGGGCGCGGGCAGCGGAGCCCCACGGGTTTCCTGGGCTCCGGACTTCGGCCCGGACAGTGTGCCCCCGGTCGCGACCGCGTCCCTCTCAGGGAGCCCGGGCTCGGCCAACTGGTTCGTCTCCCCGGTGGACGTCACGTTGACTGCGACGGACGACTCGAGTGGCGTCGCATCGATCCACTACCGCTCGGATGGCGGGACGTGGCAGCTCTATAGCAACCCCGTTACGGTCACGGGAGACGGTTCGCACACGATTGACTATTATGCAACGGACCTCGCCGGGAATAACGAGACGGCCCGGACGTCGACCTTCCAGATCGACACGGTCGGACCCGTGAGTTCGGCCCAGGTGTCGGGGACCCTCGCGAACGACGGTTCGTACCTTTCCTCGGTCAGTGTTACCTTGACGAGTTCGGACGTGACGAGCGGCGTCCAATCCGAGCAGTACCGAGTCGATGGTGGCCCGTGGCGGACGTACAGCGCACCCTTCACCGTCCGCGGGAACGGCACCCATCTGGTCGACTACTTCGCCACCGATGTCGCGGGAAACACGGAGGTCGTCCGAGGCCAGTCGATTTGGATCACCGGTGATCTCCATCCACTCCCGGTCAGCACCCTCACCTCGACGGGGACGGCCGGGGCGGCCGGTTGGTACGTTTCCCCCGTGACTGTAACGATCACGGCGACGAGCGGGAGCGGAAGCGCCGTGTCCATCGCGTATCGCCTCGACGGGAACGCATGGGCCACCTACGCGAATCCGATCGTCGTGCTCGACGGTCGTCACGTCTTGGAGTACCTGGCCACGGACGCCCAGGGATATTCGGAGGCCTCGAAGTCCGCGGCGATCAACGTCGATTCGACTCCGCCCTCCCTTGTCGCGAACTCGCCGATCGACCCGCTCGCCCCGGAAGGTTTGGTCTCATGGTCCGGATCGGATAGCGGCTCGGGAATCAGCCGGTATGAGGTGGCGATCGACGGCTCCGCGTTCGTATCCGTTGGGTTGCAGACGACGCTCACCCGTACCTGGACGGAAGGAACCCACGTTGTGGCGGTCCGGGCGTACGATGCCGCAGGGAACGTGAAGTCCTCCGTGATCCAGTTCAGCGTCGCGTCGAATCCGACGCCCGCGGGTCCTCCCGTTTCGCCGCCGTCAGCGCCACCGGGAATTCCCGAAATCATCGTGGGACTCGTCATGCTCGCGGTGAGCATGTGGTTCCGGCCGCGGGTGGTTACCCGACGCCCAGCCCCGCGCGTCTGAGGCCGTCAAAAAGTGTTCCACAGCGACTTTGGCTCGCGAGCCCTGTGCGGGTTCCGTGGAACTCTTGGAGGGAGCGTGCTACCTCGTGGAGGAGCCGAAGCCGCAGCTGAGCTTCCGCGTGTACCGCGAGCTCGTGCGCCAAGGCCTCCCGGGGATGTGCATCACCCGTGTCTATCCTGACCTGGCGCGGGAGAAGTTCGGCCTCGAGGACGGCCGGGTCCTGTGGCTCGCCGACACGCCCGCGGACGACGTCCTCCGTCCAACCGCGATCGTGAACCTCTCGAAGGCGATCGAGGTCTTCCTCGACGAACATCCTCAAGGCGGCGTCGTCCTCCTGGACGGCCTCGAATACCTGATCCTCCGCAACGGGTACGACGCGGTGTTGCAGTTCATCGAACATCTCAGCGACCTCGTCGTGCGAGGACGGGGGATCGTCCTGATCCCGCTGAGCCCCGCGACCTTGGAGCGGAAGGAAGTCGCTCGGGTCGAGCGGGACCTCGAGCTGGCCGACGTGGACGCGTGGAGAGCGGAACTCGACGCCCGGGAGTGGAGCCGGCGTCTCGGCGGGTAGGTCGCGGCCAACGGCGATCGGCTACGGTTCAGGCGGCCGGGCTTTCTTCCGTCGTCGATAGATGAGGAGGCCCGCGACGGCCGCCACGACGATGAGCCCCACGACAATTTCCGGGAGGATGGATAGGAAATCAAAAGGAGGGCCTCCGGGGGTGACGCTGAGGGAGATTCCAACGGCCTTCGAGTTGCCGGACGTGTCCGTCACGCGCGCGTCGATTGTATGATTCCCGACCGCGAGAGGGAAGGATCCGCTCCACGAGGTCGTCCCCGTGGCCGTCGTCCAGGCGCCTCCGTCGACACGCAGCTCGACTTTCTGAATCGCGATGTTGTCGAACGCGGTTCCCGTGACACTCACCGGCGACGACGCACTGCTATGGTTGGACGGCGAGTCGATGGCGATAGTTGGCGCGACCGTGTCGCTCGACGGCGGGTTCGGCGTGAAGAACTCGGTCATCGCCGCCGCTCCCGCATCGTTCGCGGTGAGAGTGGGCAGGTTCCAGTTCGATTCGATCGTGGCGAGGAGCGAGAAGTGATCGTACGCGACGGACGAGGTGTAGGTCGGGTTTACGACGCGACCGGCCCAGACGGTGTACACCGGTTGGCCGTACCCTTCGTCAAACGTGATGTACAGGGCCGCCCGCTGGGTCGTGAAGACGGGACTGCTCAAGATCCGCTGAACCAGGTCGGCCAGGTACGCATCGCCCGTGTCGATCGGGCAACTGTGGATGTCGTTGCACTTGTTCGGTGTGAGCCACATCAAGTTCGACGCCGTTGACGTGGATGCTAGATCGTTGATCAACGCGCTGTCGGAGCTGCCCGCGGGGACGACCCGGCTGCATCGTGTCGCATTGTTTGCGATGTCGCTGTAGTAGACGAACGGATTGTGACGGACCACGTAGTTCCCGGAGTCGCTGCCGTAGCAGTTGGACGGCATGTCTTCCATGTACGCCTTCCACGTCAGGCCCGCGGTCACGATTCGGTCCACGATGTTCGGCGCGGCCCATGCCGCGTTCGTGCACGCGTTCGATTGCGGGTCCCCGTCGTAACCGCTGCAGCCGAAATCGCTGCCGCCCGTGAGGCAGAGGTAGTTCGGAAGACTGGGATTGACGTTGCAGTAGTGATCGTCCTGGGCGAGTCCCCAAGCGCCCGCGAGGTTCGACATGTACGTTGCCGTGCCGCCGCACGATTTGAGGATGTCACACAGGTTGTGGTTCTCCATGACGATGACCACGAGGTAATCGAAAACGTTCGTCCCCGCGGCGGACGCCTTCGGGATGTCCTGGACGAGCGCCGGTCGCGCCGGATGCGGGGACCCGGCGGAGGCGGCGGCGGAAACGATCACGGCCAGGAGGAACGTCAGCGGGATCGAACGCCCTCGACGTCCCAGGGATCCTTGGTACACTCAAGCAGCGCTCGAGGCGACTGGGGCCATAAAGCCTTGGTTTACCACCGGTCCAGGACTGGGATCGAGGCGGACCCCGGCTCCTCATAATTGACGCATTTGATAGTGAGACCTTGGTGCTTTTAGCCTGGGGCACGCACGGAGCTTCTGGAAGCCCAGATGTCCGTGACCGCGTCGACCCCGATTGACCTGTCCTCGGCGGTCGGCTCTCAACAACCCCTCGAGGCGGTCCTCCTGATTACCCGCACCGGGGCGCAGCTCGGGGCCTGGACGCGGAACCCCGTGCCGATCGACGTCTTGAGCATCATGTCGGCGACCCTCGTCGGATCGATCGAGACCCTGATGACGGCCCTCGGGGCGGCGAGCCCGCGGGAAGTCTCCCTGATGATCGACGGCCGCCGGGTCTTCGTGAGCAAGGTCAACGCCCAGGTCGTCATGGTCATCGTCGCCGCCGGCGGGATGACCGAAGTGGCCCTCCGCGCCGCGACGCGCCAGATCGTGAAGTCGCTCCCGCCGTTCCCGTCGGAATCGGATGGCCCCGCGCGGGGAGCCCGCGACCGAAGGCGCCCGTAGAACGGTCAGCGTCGGAAGGTCGCTCTGGCGGCGACGAGCCTCCGATCGCGATCCCCGTCTCGGGTCGCCGGACGCTCGCCGAATGCTTCTTTCGAGCGGCTCGCGAGGTCCGGGATCGGTTCCAGAGGAACGCGTGGGTCCCGACGAGGGCGGAGATCCCCGCGAAGACGAGCAGGACCGGGAGGGTCGGATCGATCAGGCCGGGCACCACTCCGGGACCTCGGTCCGGGTTGTTCGCGATCACGGTGATGACAGTCACGTGTTTGTTCCCCGAGGTGTCGGTCGCGCGGGCATAGATATTGTTCGTCCCCGCCTTCAGCGTGACGACCCCGGACCACGACGTCGTCCCGGTGGTCGGTGTCCACGTGGCGTTGTCGGTGCTCAGCTCGATCGTTGCGATTCCCACGTTGTCGGAGGCGGTTCCCACGACCGTGACGTCGGCCGACTCGAGGACCGTGTCGTTGGGCGGGGAGAGGATTGCGACCTGGGGAGGCACATTATCGTCCGCGCTCCGGACGACCACCGACTGCGATGCGGTGTTGACCAATCCCAGGGAATCGAGGATTTGCAGCGTCACCCCGTAGGTTCCCCCGTCCTTGAAGACATGCTGCCCGGTCAGGGAGGGAGACCATGCGGTGTCCCAGAGGCCGTCGCCTTCCCAATCCCACCTCGCCTCGAGGGTCGCGCTCGGATCCGAATCGGAGGAGGACGACGCATCGAAGAGGACCGGGGTGTTCGCGACGGCCGCCAGCGGGGAATAGGTGAACCGGGCCGTCGGTCCTGAGGGCGTGACAGCGACCCCGATCGACGTCGAATGGGAGAGGGTTCCGTTCGTGCCCGTGACGACGGCCGTGTAGGACCCGGGCGTCGTCCCGCCGATCGTGCACGTGGAAGTCTGGGATCCGGTGATGCTCGACGGGACGCACGACATCGCGAGTCCCGCGGGCGATGAGACCGCCATGAGTGAGACGGTTCCTGCGAAGCCTCCCGTGGATTGCAGGGAGATGGTCGAAGTCGCGGTTTGCCCCGCCACGAACGAGACACTCGTCGGGTTTGCGGCGATCGAGAAGTCGGGAGTGGGCGGCGCGGTGACCGTGACGCCGATCCAGGTCGTGTGGACGACCGAGCCGTTCGTGCCCGTGATGCTGACGGTGTACGATCCCGTGGTTGATCCGGTGAATGTGCACGTCGACGATTGACTGCCGCTGATGTTAAGGGGGACGCACGAGCTCGTGAGGCCGGAAGGCGACGAACTCGCGTTGAGGGTGACGGTTCCGTTGAAGCCGCCCGTTGCGCGAAGAGAGATCGTGGACGTCGCGGATTGACCCGCGACGAACGAAACGGTCGAGGGATGCGCCGAAAGCGAGAAGTCCGGGCCCGTGGGCGTCGTGAAGAACTCGTTCATGTTCGGGGCGTTCTGGTCATTCGTCGTCAGGGGAGGCAGGTTCCAGTTCGACTCGATCGTCGAGAGGACCGAGTAGTGGCTGTACGCCGTCGACGAGGTGTACGCCGTCTTGACGACGGGACCCGCCCAGACCGTGTAGATCGGTTGGCCATAGCCCTCATCGAACGTGAGGAGGAGAGCGGCCCGTTGGGTGAGGAAGACGTTGCTCCCGAGGATCAGCGGCACGAGGACGGACAGGTAGGTGTCGCCCGTCGGAACGTCGCAGTCGTGCATGTCGTTGCACGTGTCCGGCGTGAACCACATGTAGTTCGAGGCGGTCGACGTCGAGGCGAGGTCGGCCACCAAGGCGCTGCCCGCGGTTCCCGCCGGGACCACTTGGTTGCACCGAGTCGAATTGCTAACGATGTCGTTGTAATACACAAACGGATTGTGGCGGACCGCGTAGTTCCCGGAATCGCTGCCGTAGCAGTTCGACGGCATGTCTTCCATGTACGCTTTCCAGGTCAACCCGGCCCCGAGGATCCGATCGACGATGCTGGGGGAGTTCCAGGCACTGTTCGTGCAGGCGTTCGAGTTCGGGCCGCCGTCGTATCCCGAACATCCGAAGTCCGTGGCGCCCGAGAGACAGAGGTAGTTCGGAAGGCTCGGATTCACGTTGCAGTAGTCGTCCTGGAGGGCGATCGAATAGGCGTCCGCGAGGGCCGTCATGTACGTCCCGGTGCCGCCGCAATGCGTGTAGATGTCGCAGATGTTGTGGTTCTCCATCAGGATGATCACGACATAGTCGAAGTTGAGCCCGGAAGCGGCGAGGGCCTGGACGGCCCCTCCGGAGGAACCGGCGAGGGTTCCGGCGCGCTGATTGAGAACGAGGCTCGCGCCAAGGAGCGCGACGACGAGCAACACGATCGACGCCGCCACGGCGCCGACGCGGTTCTTACGTGAATCCATGAGAGTTTTCTCCCGGACGAAGCGGATGTTAGCCGAGAGCGGGGTGTCGCGGCACGTTGTGTGCGCATTCGACGACTGTCGGGGGCGAGTGCGGGCGACCAGAGCTGAGAATCCGGGTCACCAGCGGGGGTAAGACTCCGAGACTTGGGCACACTATTTATCGGTTTGGGAACGCCCGTCGAATGGGTCGGAATCGTCTATCCACACGAAGCACCGCGGGTGCGACTCGGCGCCGGCCGACGATTGCAGGTTGCGCGAAACTCTTATCGGCTCATCCTCAATGCTATCCGTCCGTGGGCGTGATCGAGGACTGGGAATTCCCCTGGATGAGACCGGTCCTCCGAACCGAACCGATGTCCGAGTCGGAACTGGTTCGACAGCAAGGGGGATGGGTGTTCGCTGGGAGCATCGCGAATTCCATCCTGGGCTTCGCGTTCTGGGCCCTCGCGGCGCATCTCTTCACCTCGACCGCGGTGGGAACCGCGGGGGCTCTCGTATCTCTTTCATCCCTGGCCACGTCGATCGGAATTCTGGGGCTGGACAACGGACTCGTCCGCTTCGCGGCCCGAGTCGATCGACCCCGCGCCCTGATGTGGCAGGTTCTCCTCGTTGGCGGGGTCCTCTCTGCAATCGTGGGACTCGCATTGTCCACGACGGTCCTCCATCTAAGCAATGATGCGGAGGCCGACAAGGCGTTCGCCGTCCTCGTCGCGCTGAGCGTCGCGCTCACCACGTCCCAGACCTGTTTCCAGATCACGGACGGCTCGATCCTGGCGGCACGGAAAAGCGAGTACCTCGCGTACCGCGCGGTCGCCTATGGCCTCGTCAAAATCGCCCTCGTGTTCGCCCTCGCGGGGGCGGGTGTCGTCGGCCTCTTTGGATCGTACACGCTGCCCCTGCTCGCCATTACCATCGTGAGCTTCTTCCTCGTCCAGCGGGTCTGGCCGGCGCGGAATGAGAAAGGGGTCCCCACGCGCTTCCGCGAGCTCGCCTCACTCTCCGCCGGGAATTGGATCCACGGTCTGATGTACTCCCTCCCCAGCCGCCTCGGGCCCTCGATCCTGTTGATTTTCGTCGGGGCGAGTCCCGTCGCCTACTTCTTCATCGCCTTGCAACTCGCGGAGGTCCTGAACTACGTCCCGGAGTCGGTGTCGAAGTCTCTGTTCGCCCACGGTTCGATCCGCGACTACCTGCCGTCCTCGTTGACTTCGAGCATGCGCCGCCTCCTGCTGGCGGTCCTGGTCCCCATGGTCGCGCTGGGCGTGGTGCTCGCCCAAATCGGCATGACGATTGTCGGTGGGACCACGTACGGAAACCACGGACTCGCCTTGCAACTGTTCCTACTTGCAACGCTTCCGAAGGCCGGGATCCAGCTCTACAAGGCGCAGTTCAACGTCGATCGGCGCCCGATGGCCCTCATTGTGATGGGGAGCGCGCTTGGTCTTTCGACTCTTGCGTTCCTGGTGGTCGGTTTGGTCCTTCGGGTGAACCCCGATTGGCTCCCATTGGCGTGGATCCTGGGAGGGATCCTGGCACTGGGGGTCGGTTGGTCGCTCTCTCGAAGGAGGCTTCCGAGCCAACCGGAGGCCCGTCCGAGCGAGAGCTGAAAGGCAACGGCGTTTGCGGCATCCCTTCGGCCCGCATCCGGGCCAACCCGCCGCGAATTCGGTCATAGACCACGACCCAACCGAAGAGCGAAAGCACCGCAAGTACGAACGCCGCAGGGGCGAGAAGCGGTTCGACCTGCCCCCGCACGAAGTCGGCGGGAACGGTGGAGGCGACCAATCCGTTGTAGGTCGCAATCAGCATCCGGACGCCCCCGGCGAACGTGCCGACGACGAACGCGGTCGTTGCGAGCCCGCTCCGTGATCCCGGGTCGATTCGCGCCGACGTCTCGAGCAGATAGACGCCTCCGGCAAGGACGATGACGAACCGAGCGGTCATCCGAACCGAATTCCAGATGACTTCAATGGGGTCTCGGGTTAAGGCCAAGACGACCCCGGAACCGAAGAGGAAAGCGGCGGCCGCGGCCGCGACAAACAACGCGGGCCGAGCCCGCTCCCCTCGCCACTCGCGGGTCCATCCGCGGCCTCGTTCGATCCGGAGGATGCCCACGAATCCGATCGGGCCCATGACCGTCGGTAGCGCGACGCTGAGCACGGATGCGTAGAGCCGATAGGACGACCGGCCCGACAGCGCGGCGAGGCCCGGGATGACCGTACCGAAATAGTACGGCACGTCCAAGACCAAGTCCCCGACGGCGGCCAGCAGGAGCGCGATCAGGAGCCATCTCACCCCGGAAGCGGTCGCTGAGTCCCCGAACAATCGATGGCCCATTCGGATGCACGAGAACCGGCGTTCTATTTATCATATATGTTTCCGGGGCGGGTCTAGGGCTCTACGTTCGGCGGGGCGAACCGCCCGGCCGCCTTTCGCCTCCGGAGGAGCAAGACGAGCAAAATGACCGCGAGGATGAGTGTCACCCCCGCCGTCACCTGTTCGGATGTGGTCGGGTCCGCGGCGCCCAGGATCCGGACCGTCACGCTCGCCGACGCGTCGGGGTTCAACGGGGTATTGTCGTTGTTCACCAGTCGCGCGATGACCGTGCTGTTCCCGTCGGGCATGTCGACGATGAATCCGAGATCGTAGGCGCGCGGCTCCTGGTGCAGCACTCCGTTCAAGAGCAGCTGAATGTGGCCTTCGTTCGGAGCGTTCGGTTGGCCGGTTGCGTCCACGAGCGTGAAGTTCGTGACTTCGATTGCAAAGTACAGGTCGTGGGAAATGGTCGGACCCGGTTTCGGGGACACGATCGCGATCGTCGGCGTGCCAGCCGCGGGGCCATGGGTCGCGACGACCCTCACGGATGCGGAGACGTCGGGATTGAGGGGCGTCCCGTTGTCCTGGACGAGCTGCAGCCGAATCGTGTGTGGCCCTGACTCGAGCGGGAGCGAGACGGGCTCGACTCGTGTGAGAAGCCGGGAGTAAACGCCGTCCACGTACAGGTCCACATGCCCTTCGGTCGGAGTACCGACCTGACCGACGCGACCGGGCTGCACGAGGACGAAGTTGGCCACCGCGAAGCTGACGATCACCGGCGTGCCATTGCCGACGACCTGGTCGTTCGCCGGCGTGAGGATCGACAGCGATGGCCCCGCTGCCGCAGCCGGTGGACTCGTGACGGCGAACAGGAAGATTCCGAGGAGCAGGCACAACCCGGGCATTGCGGCTCGACCGTCCGAGGAGCGGCTGTGTGAGGGTCGCATGGGCGCGCGCACGATCAGCGGGCCTCCAGCTTGCGGTAGATTGCCGCGAGGATCCCAAGCCCGATTAGCAGGTTTGCAAGGGCCAAGAACGGGGTCGCATCGAATGGGGTGACCCTTCCGACGAGCGCCTGCACCGTGATGTGAAGGCTGACCGCGACATCTGGATTCAGCGGACTGCCGGCGTTGTCGACGAGTTGAAGCGTGACGTTGTGGAGACCGTCTTTCAGGTTCAGATGCAACGGTGCAACGTCCGTTAGGTCCGCATAGTACGCGCCATCGAGGAGCACGCGGACATGGCCTTCGTTCGGGACGCCCGTGGGTCCGCCCGGCGCGACCACGACGAAATTCGTGACCCGGAAGGAGATCGTCGAATCGGTCCCGAGGAGTGCGCCTTCGCGAGGGTAGAAGATCGAAAGGCCCGGCGTGCCGCCCGCGGGTCCCTGTGTCACCATTACCGCGACAGACGCCGTGACGTCCGGGTTCAGGGCGGACCCGTTGTCCATGACCAACTGCAACCGGATCGTGTGCGGCCCCGAGGGAAGCGCGAGGACGATCGTGTTGACGCTCGCCTTCGCGGTCCACCCACCGTCCACGAAGATGTCGACGTGGCCGGAGTCCGGTGAGGACGTTCCGTTCCCCGGATCCGTGAGATTGAAGTTCGTCACCTCAAAGACGACCACGACCGGACTGCCGTTGCCAATCACCGCATTCGGACTCGGCGAGACGATCGACAGGGTGGGAGCCGGAGCCGCGCGCACGCTGGATGAGGCGAATCCCGAGACGATGATCACCCCGACCGTCGCGAGGAGCAAGGCGACGATTCGCGCGTTCACGTTAAGGACTCCCCCCGCGATTGTTCGGGGGCCGGGCCACGACCTTCCGGCGGCGCAGGATCAGGACGACCAGGATGAAGGCCAGGAGAAGCGCGACTCCGCCGTTGGAGACGAGCGGCAAGCTCACGGAGGACGACGCGACCACGTGGATTGGCACGTCAGCTCGCGCATCGGGGGTCAGGGTGGTGTTGTCGTTGTTCACGAGACGCGCCGAGATGGTGATGTCTCCTTCCGGCAACGATACGAGGAGGACCGGCTCGTACTGAATCACCTCCATCACGACGACGCCCTCGACGAGAAGCTGCACGTGACCCTCGCCCGGTGCGTTCGGTTGGCCTCGCGGTTCCACCAACGTGAAATTCTCGATCCGGTACGATACGTAGATTCCATGACCCGTCGATTCGAGCCGCGTCGGGGAAAGGATCGTGATACGGGGGACTCCCCCTCCCGGGCCCAGGGTCGTCACGACGCGTACGGACGCGCTGACGTCCGGGTTCAGCGTGGTGCCGTTGTCCGCGACGAGCTGGATCTGGATCGTATGGGGTCCGGAGATCAGGGAGAGTGAGAACGGCTCGACGTCGGTGAGGAGCCGTACGAGCTGTGCGTCGAGGAAGACGTTGGCGTGACCTTCGTTCGGGGACCCGATTTGTCCCACCCGTCCCGGCTGGACAAATGCGAAGTTCGACACCTGGAATTGGACGAGGACGGGAGTGCCGTTCGCGATCACGGCTCCTTCGGTCGGCGAGACGATCGTCAGGGACGGCGCCACCGCAGCCGCCGGCGAGCTCGAAATCGAAACGACCAGCAGGATGGCGAATGCGAAGAGCGCGAGCGGGATTGAACACCGACGCGCCAGTGGATCGGACATCGCATCTGGCTTCGGCGGCCTCACGCGTTCTTCCTCCCGACTCGGCCCGAGAGCGTCGCGAGCAGGTTGCGGCCCCAGCCTCGGTAGAACAGCACGAAGACGATCGCGCCCACCAAGATGATTTGCGTGATCTGGAGATACGGGTTGATGTCGACGATCGCGGCAAACTGGATCTGGAATGTGACCGAGTCGGACGCGTCCGGGGTCAACGGACGGCCAGCGTCGTCCACCAGCTGGACCGTGACGGTGTGCTTTCCGTCGACGAGGTCGGAGAAGGGGATGGGTCGGAAGGCCGTCACGGCCATGACGTAGACATCGTCCAAGAACACGGCGACATGGCCCTCGTTCGGGACGGGCTCGCCGCGTCCCGGGGGCACGAGCGCGAAGTCCGTTACCCGGAAGGAGATCGTGACGTCGCGACCCAGAACCAGTCCCGGGGTTGGATAGATGATCTCGACGTAGCTGATCTCGATTCGGGGCGTTCCGACCGCAGGCCCTTGCGTCACCGTGACGGAGATCGAGGACGTCACATCCGGGTTCAGCGAGGTCCCGTTGTCCGCGACGAGTCGCAAGAGGATCGCGTACGTGCCCGATGCGAGCGGGAGCTCGATGGTCTCCTGGCTCGTGGCCATCGTGAGCAGCCCGTCCACGTAGACGTCCACATGGCCTTCCGTCGGCGACGGCCCACCGGTCCCGGGCGGCGTGAGATTGAAGTCGGACACGACGAAAATCACTGCGACAGGGGTCCCGTTCCCGATGACCGCATGGTCCGCGGGAGAGATGATTGTCAGAGTGGGCCCCGCGGCTCGGACGCCCGGCGCCGAGAGGCCGAGCACCAGGACAAGGAGAGCGCCGACGAGGACGAGTACCGCGGCTCGCATGCTGAAGGTCGTCCGTTCAGAACGCTCGATCGCGCACTCCTCCGCGTTTCTCCGGAGGGATGAACTGGCTTCGATATTAAAGCTCGGCGTGGTGCGGTGTGGCCGTTCGCATCCGCTTTCACGTCGCTCAGGGCAAGGTTTAAGCAGTAAGCCCCGCCTTACAAGCCTGTGCATGTCGTGAAAATGTCGAGTAAGGGCCAGATTGTGATTCCGAAGGAAGTTCGTACAAGGCACAGACTCGATCGGGATACGGACCTTGTGCTTCTCGAATCCGGAGACACCCTCGTGCTCCGCAAGAAGGACGACGTCGAAGGGATCCTGAACGACGAGTTCGCCCCGCTTCTTCGCGCCACGGAAGACGCGCTGAGGAGCTTGTGGGAGAACTCGGAGGACGATGTCTGGGACGGCGTGTGAGGCGAGGTTCGATTGGCTCTCCGCCCGGGCTCCCTGGTCACCGTCTCGTTCCCGTTCACCGACCTTTCCGCCATCAAACGTCGTCCCGCCCTCGTGCTCATCGTCCACGGCGAGGATCTCATCGTCTGCGGCGTGACTTCGAAGATTTCCCGACGCCGCGATGCGATTCCGTTGGACGATCGCGAGATGGCCGAGGGTCGGTTGCCGAGGCGAAGCGAGGTCCGTCCCATGAAGCTCTTCACGATCCATCGCGCCCTCGTCCACACCCTAGTGGGCCGCGTCTCGGACGAGATCTTTCGACGAGTGGTGGCTCTCCTGGCCTCGGCCCTAACGCGGGGACGCCGGCCCGGAGCGTCAACCTGAGGCATCGTCCGATCCCGAGCATCCCGCGGTTTGGCGCGAGGTAATCGAGTCGATGCCCCCGGTGAGTCCGACGGCGAGGTCCGATGTGCCGTGCTCTATCGAGGCGTGACGCGCCGAGCCTCCGATTGTTCTCATTTCGACGAGCGTTCAACAACCCTTAACCCGCCGCCGACCCTGGAGCGGAACCGAGGAGTGAAATGTCGAACGCTCTGTATGCGATTCTCGCGATGGCCCTCGTGACCTCGGTCGGTGCCGGAGTCGCCATCCATGCGATGGACTCCGAGTCGCCGGAGAACCTGGTGACGGTCGAAGGCACCGTGACCGCGGTGGATTGGAATCCGCATTTCAATGAGAGTGTGGAACTGACGCTGACGGCGGCGAACGGGACGAATTACAGCGTCGAGCTTGCGCCTCCGTGGTGGTGGGCCGAGCAGAAGTTCACGACGATTCATGTGAATGACAC
>VBMA01000181.1 GCA_005878985.1 Methanobacteriota archaeon | reverse complement strand
ACCGACCGTTCGAGGTCCGCCTGTTCTTGGAGCGATTCCGCGTAGGCCTCCCGATCCTTCGCCGGTGCGTCGGAGAGTCCTTCGCCGTAATACGATTCCGCGTCCTCGATCAGCTCGCGCAATTCGCGAAGTCGGGCGAGCTTCGGATCGAGCCGGAGGAAGGTCTCCTCGAGACGCGGCACCAAGGCGTTCGCCTCCGCCACCGTGAACATCCGCAGCAGCGCGTCGGAGTGCAGCCGGAGATCGGTCGGGCTTCCCATCGGACTCCTCGCGGTATCTATCGTTGAGGAGTGGCTTTACTCTTTGCCCTACGGGCTCCGTAGCCTCGGTGTTCGCGGACTCCTTGCCTTATCTCGACCATGCCTGGCGTAGGCCAATTTGACGTTGCAAGGCAGTTCGATCATGCTCTTCATTGATCCTACAACATTTCGTCAGAATTTCACTTTCGGGCACCCCCCTTGGCAGGCCTAACATCCCCACTCTGCGCAAGGTCACGCGTGGACTCCCATCGGGCCCTGGTATTCCCAATCCGGTGGGACGCCCCGTCCTTGGACTGGCTCCTCGTAGAGTTTCGCCTTCTTGTCAACGAATCGATTCGAATTGCGCTCAAAGCGGACATCCGCTCTCGCGTCCGACTTGCCCGGGCCGCCTACAGCGACCTCAGCGCCCGGCCTGCCGTGTACAAGCAGTACATCCCGTCAGCCTTCGAGGTGGCCTTGGGGGTCCTTAAGGCGCATCGCCGACGGCTCGTCCGAAAAAAGCGCTCCTCAGTCCCATACGTGCGCAAGCTCATGCTGAAAGCAGAGAACCAGTCGTATCGACTCGACCGCGAGACGGGACGTCTTCGGATTCCGATCCAAGGGACGGAAGGCGTGCAGGTCCATCTGCCCCTGTCGGGATGGCACCGCTCGTTCCTGAGTGATTCCTCCTGGACCTTAGGCTCCCTCACAGTTGTCCCGGGCAGGATTATCCTTGTCGTTCGGAAGGAGATGCCGAAGACGTACGAGCCGGCGGGGGCGATCGCTCTCGACACAAACGAAGATTCGTTGGACGGAGTCGTGGCTTCCGAGGAGGACACGGTCCCGACGGTCATACCGTTCGGGAGCGTTCGGCGAATCCAGCAAACTCACTTTCGACGACGAAGGAGGCTCGCGACGAAAAAGTCTCACGACCGGAGGGTCATGCGTCGCCTGTTGAATCGGGAAGACGCCGAGAGAGGAATCGCGTTCGTCAGAGGCTGCATCGAATCTCAAAACGACTCGTCCAGTTCGCCGAGAATAGGAAGGCGGCAATCGTCCTCGAGGAACTCACGCTCCATGGTGCCGGCGGCCGCTCCCGACGGATGAATCGCCGTTTGTCATCGTGGCCCCGTCGCGAAATCCACCGTCAGATCGAGTACAAGGCCGCCCTCGCAGGCGTGCCCGTCATCAAGGTCAACCCCGCGTGGACCAGTAAGACCTGCCCAGTGTGTGGCGCCCGGCGCCGAGATAGGGTGGGCAAGGTGTTCGTCTGCCTGATGTGCGACTGGGAAATGGACCGGCAGATCAACGCAGGCATGAACATCCTGAAGACCGCCTTGGCCTCGAACGAGGCCTTGGCAAGGGCTGTACGGTTCCAGCCCGGTGCCCTCCGCCATGATGTCGTGAGTCCCCTCTACGACCTGTTCCGAAGAGGAATGGGCGCACGGGAGGAGCCGAGCGGAGTGGAGTAATGCTTGGGTACCAACCCAAAGCTTACAGAACCGCCCTACGTTAGCCGGTGGGCTTTCCGGACGGCTTGTGTCGCCGCGACCATGTTTCGCAGCTTCGCCTGGGCCTCTTCGACGCTCCGGGTCTTGAGGCCGCAATCCGGGTCGATATAGAGCTTGCCCGGCTCGAAGATGGTCAGCGCCTTCTCGATCCGCTCGCGGATCAGGGACTCCGGCTCGATCACGTGGCTGTGGACGTCGACCACGCCGAAGGCGATCTCTTTCTTGAGCGGTTCGCGCTTGAAGCGCTCCAACAAGTCGAGACCGGAGTTGGACATCTCGAGGTCGAGCTGGTCCACCGGGAGCTTGTTGAAGAATTCGAAGATCTCGTTGTAGTTCCCATAGCAGGTGTGGAGGATCGTCTTCGCGCGGAGACCCTTCGTCACCGTGCCGACCGCCTTGACCAGCAACGGCAGCTCGTCGAACCGGGTCGAGAGCGCGGGCTCGTCGACTTGGACGATCTTCGCCCCCGCGGCTTCGAGGCTCAGCGCCTCCTGGTGCAGGAGTTTCGCGAACGCCAGGCAGGCCTCCTCGCGGGACCCGTAGAACTCGTCGAACGACCAATCCATCATCGTGTACGGTCCGGTGATCATCCCCTTGACCGGCCGTT
>VBMA01000108.1 GCA_005878985.1 Methanobacteriota archaeon | reverse complement strand
TCCCGAACTCCGCTTTCCGCTGCCTGGAGAGAACGGCGGCGACTGTGCCTTTCACCGAAAAGTGGACCGCGTGGGATTTGAACCGCATTCCCCGTCTATGACCGCTCTGTCAATGGATCGATTTTCGATGCCCCGCCTTTAGCACTAGAATCCGGAGAACGGTTTCCTGGATGTCCAGGATGAAGCGATAGTCTCCGACCCGAAGCCGGTAATAGGGCGAGTTGGCAAGCTTCCGGACAAACCGATGTGGCGTCTCGCGCAGTTCGCCGACTTTGTCGAAGATTCGACGCGCGACGGTTCGATCGAGCTTCTTCAATTGACCTGCGGCCGAATCGGACCAGACGACTTCGAAGGGCATCAATAGCCCATCTCGGACCTGAGCTGTTCATGGGTCCGATACTTGCCTGCCTTGATCTCGCGGATCGCCTGCTCGATTTCCTTTTTCGTCTGCTCGCTCAGCTCGCGAAGGTCTTCCAGAATCCGCCCCAGTACTTCCTCGTATGTTTCACGGGGATGGAGCTTCATCGATTCGAGAGTCTTCTTGGTTTCCTTGCTGAGTTGAATTGTTGTGGTGGCCACGGGGATGGACATCGCGGAAGCGGTTGATATAGATCCCTATAGTGTGCCATAGCATCCGATACAAGCTTGGAAGTGGACCGGGTGGGATTTGAACCCACGGCCTCTACCATGCCAAGATAGCGATCTTCCAGCTGATCTACCGGCCCGCAACGCGCTGTATTGAAGGTCCGCTATTAAGGTTTCTTCGCGCGTCGAGGTGCAATCGTTTTCCGCATGAGAACGCCGCTCGTCCCGAGCGGTGCGACGGTGCGGAAGCCTTCCTTGCGGAACATCCCCGGCGTCCCAAACCAACGCCACTCCGGCACGGCTGCCATCTTCGGTGAAGCAACGGGGTATGCTTCCACGACTCCTCCTCCCTTGTTCCTGATCGAATCGAGCGCAGCACGAAGGGCAAACTTCGCAACACCTCGCCCTCGATACTTCGGATCGACGAAGAAGCACGTGATCCTCCACAGCTTCTTGACCCCGACCGCCGGCGCGACCTTGCGGTAGGTACGTCGTGCATCGATCCGAGGGAGTTCTTCTCGGCCGCCGTACTGGCACCAACCGATCGGCGTGCGGCCCTCATAGACCAGGACCGCGTGGGAGCGGCCGCGCCGGACCAACGCTCTCTTGTCCGACCGATTTCTCCGCTTCCACTCCCCGCTGGTCGTTCCTCGGCGAAGAGGGTTCGCCCGCTGATAGAAGATGCACCAGCATCCTCCTTGCTTGATGGCGAGCGTTTCAAAATCCGAAAGGGTACGAACGCTCAGCTCCCGGACCGAATACGGCTCCCGCTTCATGACGGGGCGTTCGTACGCAGAGCGCCGAAATGAAGGTTCCTGCCTGTCCGCCGCCCATCGTCTCGATCCACACGTGGGCGAGCGCAAAGAGGAAGAACAAGGCCGTCACGACGAGGCGGGTTGGTTTCCAGAACCCGAAGGCGCGCTTGAACGCCCGTAGGGGTCGCCCGAACGTCGTGCCCGTATAACGAAATCATCTTCCGGTCTCCCGCGATTGGATGATTACGGCAAAGAAGCGGGTCGAGGTTAGCCCAGCGGTAGAGGGTCGGGGCGCCGAGGTCTTCACGGCGGAAGCCCTTGAGTTCATCTCCGACCTGCATCGACGATTCAATCCCACGCGCCTGGACCTGCTGCGCCGTCGAGTGGAGCGCCAGGCGCAGGTGGATCGCGGAAAGACGCTCCGCTTTCGTCCGGAGACCCGGCGGATTCGGGACGACTCATGGAGCATCGCCGCGGTTCCGGCGGATCTGGTCGATCGCCGGGTCGAGATCACCGGGCCCACCGATCGAAAGATGATGATCAACGCACTGAACTCGGGCGCGAAGACGTTCATGGCCGATTTCGAGGATGCGAACACGCCGGCGTGGCGGAACGTCGTGGAGGGCCAGGCGAACCTCCGCGATGCCGTGCGCCGCACCATCGTGTACGTGAGTCCGGAGGGCAAGGAATACCGGTTGAACCCGGAGGTCGCGACGCTCCTCGTCCGGCCCCGTGGATGGCATCTCCCCGAACGGCACATCCGCATCGACCGCGAACCCGCCTCCGCGAGCCTCGTCGATTTCGGTCTGTTCTTCTTCCATAACGCGAAGGATCTCGTCGCCCGGGGAACGGGACCGTACTTCTATCTTCCCAAGATGGAAAGCCATCTCGAGGCCCGGCTGTGGAACGACGTCTTCGCCTTCGCGGAAGATGCGGCGGGCGTCCGGCGTGGGACGATCAAGGGGACCGCGCTGATCGAGACGTTCCCGGCCGCGTTCGAGATGGAGGAGATCCTCTACGAGTTACGGGACCACGCCGCGGGCCTGAACGCGGGCCGATGGGACTATCTCTTCAGCATCATCAAGACCTTGCGAGCCCGGAGGGACTTCGTGTTGCCGGACCGAGCCCAGCTCACGATGACCGTCCCGTTCATGCGCGCGTACACGGAACTCCTCGTGAAGACGTGCCACCGCCGTCGGGCCCACGCGATCGGCGGCATGGCCGCGTTTGTCCCGAGCCGCAAGGACCCGAAGGCAAACGAGGTCGCGTTCGCGAAGGTGCGGGAAGACAAGGCCCGCGAGGCGGACGACGGCTTCGACGGCACGTGGGTCGCCCATCCCGACCTCGTCCTGGTCGCACAGGAGGTTTTTGATCGCGCGCTGCAGGGACGATCGAACCAACTCGGCCGCCTGCGGGACGATGTGGAGGTGTCGGCGCACGACCTCCTCGATGTCCGGGTTCCTGGAGGCAAGACTACGGAGGCGGGCTTGCGAAGCAATGTCCGGGTCGCGATCCAGTACTTGGAGGCATGGCTCCGGGGAACCGGGGCGGTGACGATATCGAACCTCATGGAGGACACCGCGACCGCGGAGATCGCGCGCTCGCAGGTCTGGCAATGGGTCCATCACGGCGCCCGCTTGGAGGATGAGCGGACGGTCAACGAGGGACTCGTGCGGCAGATCGGCGACGAGGAGCTCGACCGGCTACGGATGGAGGCGAAGCCCTCCGCTCAGACACGTGGGCGATTCCGAGAAGCGCGAACGCTGTTCGACCAGATCGCTCTGAAGGAGCCCCTGGTGGATTTCCTGTCGATCCAGGCGTATCCTCTCATCGAATGATCGATCTCGTTGGCGACAGTGCGACCGAGGAAGACCCGCGTCCGAGCCGGGCCTACGTTGCGGCCTTGGCGCCACGCTTCGCGGACGGCTTGTTTGACGCAGGTTCCGAGAAGAGTTCGAGGGGTTTTCCTTTCCTCATCTTCTCGCCCGGGATCGGGACCGGGTACTCCCCCGTCAGGCACCCGAGACAGATGTCGTCCCGGGAATGCTTCAGCGCCGTAATCAGCCCCTTCATGGAGAGATATCCGAGAGAATCCGCATTGATGAAGTCGGCGATCTCCGGCACCGTCTTCTCGTTCGCGATGAATTGGTCTCGCGTCTTCATGTCGATTCCAAGATAACACGGGAACCGAATCGGCAGGCAGCCGATGCGAACGTGGACTTCCTTCGCGCCGGCCTGGCGGAGGATCTGCACGATCTTTCGAATCGTCGTCCCGCGGACGATGGAGTCGTCGATCAGCACGATCCGCTTGTTCTTCACCGCTGACCGAATCGGATTCAACTTGAGCATGACGCCGAGCTCGCGCTCTCCCTGGTCGGGCATGATGAATGTGCGCTCGATGTACCGGTTCTTGATGAGGCCCTCGACGACCGGGAGGCCCGCGAGTTGCGCGTACCCTTGGGCCTGCGCCCGTCCGGATTCCGGGACGGGCACGATGATGTCCGCCTCGACCGGATACTCCTTCGCAAGTTGCTCGCCGATCTTCACGCGGGCGTCATAGACCAGACGGTCGTCCAAGACGCTGTCGGGGCGGGCGAAGTACACCCACTCGAACATGCAGTGCGCGGTGTGGTTCGGATGGGGGAGCCGCATCGAGTCGAAGCCGTCCGGGCGGAGCTCGACGATTTCCCCCGGCTTCAGGTCGCGGATGAACTTGAACCCGAGCGTGTCGAACACGACGCTCTCCGACGCGATCATGAACCGCCCGTTCCCTTCCCCGATGCAGAGCGGCCGGACCGCCAGCGGATCACGAACCGCGTAGACCGTGTCGTTGATCATGAGCGCGAGGCTGTATGCCCCGACGAGCCGCGAGGTAAATTCTTTCAAGGCTCGCTTGACGTCCCCGCCCGAGTTCACGATCTCGTTCGCGAGCAGTCGGACGATGACCTCGCTGTCGGAGGTCGTCATGAAGGCCCAGCCTTTCTTGCTCAGCTCCTCCCGGATCTCGTCCGCGTTCGCGATGTCTCCGTTGTGCGCAAGCGCGATGTCCCCATACGACGTCTTGACGACGATCGGCTGGGCGTTCTCGAGGACGCTCGATCCTGACGTGGAATAGCGAACGTGGCCGATCCCGTTGTTGCCGCGCAGGTCCATGAGGTCCTCCTTCGAGAAGACCTCGTGCACGAGGCCCATGCCCCGTTTCGACTTCATCTCGCCATTGTACACCGCGAGACCCGCGGACTCCTGGCCGCGATGTTGGAGGATTCGCAAGCCCAGGAACAGGTCCGTCGTCACCGGCGTGGTGCCCGAGCAGCCGATGATCCCGCACTTCTCGCGCGGGCGAAGGTCGGAGATCTCCGACACGGCCTGGTCGACGGACATCGTCAATGCCTCTTCGCCCAGGAGTAACCTCGAAGTTTCTTCATCCGTCCGAAGCCGCAGGCGGCACAGTACTTCTTCTGCTTGTGATACGCGCGCTGACCGCAGCGCCGGCACCGGATGTGGACGCTCTTCCGTCCCATCTTGCCAAGCGACGCGGTCCCCTTCGTCATGCAGGCCACCTACGTCATGGGGAGATGTAGATGACGTTGTCTCCTCGGACAATCGCGAGGTCCATCTTCCGTTGGGCCTGGTTGTCCTGCATCTCCTCCGCGTTGCGGAGGACGAGGTTCATGTGCGGGTCGAATCCATCGAGGATTCCGCGGTACCCCCGCCCGCCTTTCAGCTCAACCATCACGTTCGAACTGATCCGTTGGTTGAGGAGAGAAAGCGGCTTAATCATTGGACCACGGCGCAGCCATGGAGGCGGCGTACTTAAAGGTTTACGGGAGGCATGACGCGAGGACGCAACGCCGACGAGCGTTACGGATTTCGGCGAGCGCGCTTCCCCTCGTTCTCGCGTCCGTTGCCCTTCGACGGATCCACGAGAAAACCGGAATCCCGTAGGATATCCATGCCCACGATCATGTGATATCGCATGTCCTTCCGATCGGCGATCGCCACGGCGACATCGAACTCTCGTCCCGCGATCACCACGCGGGCGTCCACGACGTCTCGTTCTTCTGGCTCATGCGCTGCGGCCGCCCGAACGCGGACTCGATCAAAAACGGGGCCGAGGCCCGCCCGCGCCGCGAGGTCCGTGTCGAGGCTGGTCCGTGCCGCGCCGGTATCGATCCTCGCCAGCACTCGGATGTCGCCCTTGGTCCCACGGAGGGTGACCTCCTCGACGACGCCAATGCGCGTGTGTGTCGGTTGTTGCCGCCGCTCGGAGACCACGGGGTGCACCACCAACTCCCTTCGCGCTATCGATACACGTTCCGCGATATAGCCTTAACCGCGCCAATCACGGACTCGACACGTTTTTCTCCCGCGAACCGCATCGCTTCCTTCCGCGGGTGTGGCCTCCGATGAAGATCGGCGTGATTTCGAAGAAACCCACCTATTGGTCCACGAAGGCCATCCTGAAGTCGATCCGTGAACACGGCCACGAGCCCGAATTTGTGAAGACCGACGAGGTGCGACTCGTTGTCGCGGGTACGGACGACGCGGTGTTCAACAGCAAGTCGTTGCGGTCCCACGACATCTTGATTCCGCGGATCGGCCGATCGATGACGGACTTCGGCAAGATGCTGTTGCGCCAGCTCGAGTTGATGGGAATCCGGACGACGCTGGCGAGTGACGGCCTCATCACCGCGCGCAACAAGTTCCTGGCGCTGCAATCTCTGCGTCAGGCCCGCATCCCGATTCCCCGGAGCATTCTCCTCGCCTCCCGGCCGAACTTCGTGGAGGCCGCGCACTTGGTCCGTTACCCCGCAGTCCTGAAAATTCTCTCGGGGACGCAAGGGATCGGCGTGATGCGCGTGAAGAGCCTCGAGGAGACGGCATCGATTGTGGACACCCTGAAGTTCTTCGGGGAGGTCGTGTGCCTGCAGGAGTACATCCCGAACCCCGGCGTGGATATCCGCGCCCTGGTCGTTGGCGATCGGGTCGTCGGCTCGATGAAGCGGGTCGCGGCGCACAACGAGTGGCGGGCGAACATCCACCTCGGCGCAAAAGGCGTCGCGATCGAACTGTCGGACCATGCGAAGGAAGTCGCAGTGCGGGCGTCGAAGGCCGTCGGACTGGAGATCAGCGGCGTGGACATGATCTTCCGGGGCGACACCCCGTACGTCCTCGAGGTCAACGCGTCGCCCGGGTTCCGCGGACTCCTGGACGCGACCGGGGTGAACGCCGCGGACGCGATCGTCGAATACGCGGTCGAGAAAGTAAAGGCCGGCGAGCCGAAACGTCCTTGATGGACGCGTCCGTTGCGGGCGCCCATGGACGAGGCTCCCATTCCGGGCGCGCGCGTTCGGGCGACGACGAAGCACGGGGCCTTGAGCGTCGACCAGATCGCCGCAATGCAGCCGGGCATGGCGCGCCTCATGGACGAGCTGAGCCGGCGGTACTGGACGCTCTTCTACGCGGCGAGGGCGAGGAACTGGGAGCTCGCGAGCTACATGTTGAAAGAATCGGAGAAGACCCTCAAGACGGCCGCCGTGGCCCGGCCGAAGTACGCCGACGACATCGGCGTCTTTGTCCGAGAGACCTTGGGGTCGATCGGGAGGGCGATCGAATCGAAAGAC
Organism: Methanobacteriota archaeon; assembly: GCA_005878985.1. Lineage (GTDB taxonomy): Archaea > Thermoplasmatota > Thermoplasmata > RBG-16-68-12 > RBG-16-68-12 > RBG-16-68-12. The sequence goes on along the minus strand of VBMA01000108.1, from coordinate 8,853 downwards.
TGGTCCGCGTTCGAGGAAGCGTATCAGAAGGGGATCTCTGAGTCCGATCGCCTCCATGACAAGTACAACAAATCGTTCCTCCGGTTTCGCCTCCCGGACCACCCGCCGGAGTGGTTCGACCTCACGCCGCGATAGGTTTTTGGCCCGGAGACGCGTCGGCCGCCCGGCGGTTGCATGGAGTATGTTTCGCTGGGCCGCGGCGGACCCACCGTTTCCGCGGTCGGACTGGGGATGTGGCAGGCCGGAGGCAAGGCCTGGGGCGCCGACGTTCGCGATGCCGACTGTCGGAAGGCGATGGAGCGCGCCGTCGATCTCGGCATCAATCTCGTGGATACGGCCGAGGCGTACGGCGACGGGCATTCGGAGCAAGTCATGTCTCGGGCGATCAAGGACCTCGGTCGGGACCGCGTCTTCATCGCGACGAAGGTCGGAGGGTGGCACCTTCGCGCGGACGACGTGAAGAAGGCGTGTGCCGGGAGCTTGAAACGGCTCGGCGTGCGGGAGATCGACCTCTACCAAGTACACTGGCCCGATCCGTGGAGCCAGGTCCCGTTGCGGGAGACGATGAAGGCCCTCGAGGCGCTGCACCGCGCCGGTAGAGTCCGGAACATCGGCGTGAGCAACTTCGCGGTCCGGGACCTCGAGGAGGCGCGCTCGCTCCTGTCGCGGACCGACATCCGATCAAATCAGGTTCGCTACAACATGCTCCAGCGGGAGGTCGAGGCCGAGGTGATCCCCTATTGCAAGCGCGAAGGGATTGCGATTCTGGCGTGGAGTCCGATCGGGAAAGGCATCCTCACCGGAAAGTATCACGACGGCAAGAGGCCGACCGACCGGATCAGATCGGATGAGGACCTCTTCAAGGCCGCAAACTTGCGCGCCGTGACCCCGCTGATTCGTGCGCTTCGGACGATCGGCCGTGCCCACGGAAAGACGCCCGGGCAGGTAGCGCTCGCTTGGCTCCGCCGCCACCGAAACGTCGTTCCGATTCCCGGCGCGAAGCGCCCCTCGCAATCGCAAGAGAACGCGGACGCCGCGGGCTGGTCGCTCAGTGCCCGAGAACTTCGGACGCTCGGCGCGGTTCTGCGCCGGATCCGGATTGACACGTTCTGAGGCTAGGGCTTCTTCCGCCGCATCACGATCGCGGCAACGACCGCCACAATTGCGACGATGATCACGACGCCGCCGATCAGCAGCGTTGTATCGATTCCACCGGAAGTTCCGCCGCCACCACCACCCGTGGCCTGAACGACAAGCGATCCGTGCATGGCCGCGTAGGGGTGAAATCCGCAGAAATAATTGAACGTCCCCACGGTGGCGGCAGTGAACGTGAAGTTCGTCGCAACCGTGCTACTCATGAAAGAGGCAGAAGCCTGATCCCCCGCATTCTGGGTCATGGAATTGTCCAAATCGATGACGAGCATGTGGGCCATCCCGTCCTGAGAAAAGAGGTGGAACGTGATGACGTCACCCTGGTGGACCGTCAACGTGGGCCCCGGATCCGTGATGTTCGTCGACGCCCATCCCCAGCCTTGCGGCGCCGTGAAACTCCCATACAATGTGATGCTGACCGCGCTGGCGGGGCTGTTCGAGACAGCCGTGGTCGCCTCGGCAACCGGAGCCAAGGCGGCGAAGCCCGAAATTGATAGTCCGAGTGCCACGAGCAACAAAGTCTTCGTGAGCCGAGTCATTGATTCCAGTCCTCTGAGCCGCGGCGAGCCTGTCCCCCCAAATAAAGCTTTTCCGAAAACGCGTCTCCGATTGTGTGACCGGTGCGGGGGATGGGACTTTCCGCCTTGCGCGGAGCGCGAGGCTTTTGAACCCACGGACTCCTGCGAGACCGGATCTTAAGTCCGGCGCCGTTGTCCTAGCTTGGCTACCCCCGCGTCGCGCCCATCGGGGCGTCGGTATAATGCCTTTTTGCGTGCCTCCGGGAAGGTCTCGCGGATCGCATGAGCTCCCTCCTTCCCGGGAAAGATGCGACCACGGACAACCTCGCGCGTCGAGAAACTTTTTCTCCTTTGCACCCCTTGCAGACCCGATGCGGGCTCGCGTCGTCTGGCTTGAAATATCTCTCATCCTCGTGACCCTCACGTTCGCGGAGCTCGGCGAGGTCCTGCGGGAACTCCGGACGGACGTCGTGCTCGACTGGTTCGTTTCTCTGGTGCCCCTGATCTGGATCAACGCCTCGGCGGTGGTCCTGTACGGCCTCGGTCGGCTGTACTTCAGCTCGGCCTTCGCTCCGCCGGCCCCGGACGCCTCGCGACCGCGCGCGCTGTCGTTCCTCGTCCCGAACTTTCGAATCCTCCGGGCCCGACCAAGCCGCATTCGGAGTGTGTGGGCGATCGCGTCGGTCGCCTATGCGGTCGCGTTCGGATTCCTGCAAGGCATCTTCGTGGTGGATTTATCCAGTTCGCTCCAGCCTGTGTTCGTCGTCATCGAGAGCGCGGTCGGCTACGGTCCCGGCATCGCATGGGCGCCAACGACGACGTTCGGCGTCCAGCTCCGACCGTATTCGGTCGCAGCTGCGATCGCATTGTCGCTCCTCTCCGGGCTTGTGTTCGCCCTCGCATTCCAAGTCGTCACGAGGAGCCGGCGAGCCACGAGGGCACTTCCCGCCCCGCTCCTCGGATTCGCGGTGATGTGCCCCGCCTGCGCAAGCGGTCCCCTAGCGGGGCTGTTCCTCGCGTACGTCGCGCCGATTGCGTTCATGGGCGGCATGGGGTCGGCGTCCGCGTTCTCGCGACTGCTCGGCTTTTCGACCGTGCTGCTCCTCGTGACCCTGACCCTGCTGTGGATCTTGATCTCATTCCTCTCGAACGTGTTGCCTTCCGGAGATCCCGCGAGCGCGCCCGGGACGCACGGCTCGAGTTCCGCCTGATTTGTCACCGCGACGCGCGGTCTCAGCAAGCGGGCGTGCAGACCCTCGTGCACATCAGGAGACGACGATCGTTCCCCACATTCCCTTGTCCTGGTGGATCTTCCAGGGGATGGCCGTCGTGTCGACTTGATGGCACGCGAAGAAGTAGGTGCCCGGGGTGTTGATCACGAACCAGAACACGAAGGTGGCGTCCGGGTCGACGTCGTGATCGACGCAGCCAAGCAGGGGATCGTTGCAGCCAAACCGGGTCAAGTTCCCCCAGGAGTCGTGGTACTCGGTATAGTTGTCGAGCGTCGCGTTCGCGGCGTCCGAATTCGTGGCCCAGTTGGGGTTGTTCGATTGAGCCTTCGCGAGGGCGTATTTCGCCGAATTCAAGACCGTCGTCCGGTCCCCGCTGAACAGGAGGAATTCGTGGGCCATGGCCCCGCTGTTGTTCATCGTGACCACGACGAGCTGGCCCGCGTTCACCTTCCATTCCGGATTGACGCCGGGTGCGTCGTAACCGACATCGAAGGTCATGAGGTGGACTTTGAAGTCATTCGATCCCGGCTTCTGGAGCGCGGGGAGGACCGCCAAGTCCATCACGGCCGCGGTGACGGCCACCGCGACGACGATCGCGATCACGATCCACAAAGCACCCTTCCTCGGCGCGGCTTTCATAGCCTCGCCCGAGGACGACCCAGCCTCCATCATGACCCCTCTTGGGCCGGCATCGATTCGCCCGACTTAAAGATTCTGAATTGGGCCGAGTCCGGGGCCAATTGAAACCTATTTACCGGGACCCGGGATTACCGGGCCTCGTGCCAGCTCTCGCTCCGTCGGCGGAGCAATGGCAGTCCCTCTTCACCCTGTACATCATCGCGGCGGTGATTGTCGCCGGGGCCGTCTTCGTGATGTTCTTCTACTTCCTCGCGAAGTATCGAAAGAAGCCGGGTGCCCAGGATCCCAAGGACGCCCCCCGCGTCGGCGTTATGGCCGACCGAGGGAATCCCGCCCTTGCCGCGATCTTGACCGCGCTGTTGATCTCCCTGTTCTTCGGATTGACCCTTAACACGTTCGCCCTCAACGCGTACCTCCAGAACCCGCCGAACGACCCGAACGCCCTCTACGTCGATGTCATCGGGTTCCAGTGGGGCTGGCGATTCGTCTATCCGAACGCCCGGGAACTTATCGGCGAACTCCGGGTTCCGGAGATCAACCGCACCTGCACGCCAAGCGTCCGCGGTTGCTGGAGTGGCACCGTGATCCTGAACATCACGAGCGCGGACGTATTCCACTCGTTCGGAATCCCCGACTTGAAGATCAAGCGGGACGCCATCCCGGGTCGAGTCAACCAAGCGTGGTTCGTGGCCGAGCAGTCGGGCATCTTCCTCCAGGCGATTCGATGCTACGAACTGTGCGGGACGGGCCACGCGTTGATGCTGGCGGACCTCATCGTTCAGAGCCCAGACAGCTTCCACGACTGGTACCTCACGGGGGTCTAGCGAGGCTTCATCATGGTAGACTGGCACCCCTTGAAACGATGGCTTTTCACGACGAACCACAAAGACGTCGGCATCCTGTATCTCTTCACCTCACTCTACTTCTTCGTCGCGGCGGGCCTCCTGGCGCTCACGTTCCGGACGCAACTCGCGTTTCCGTCGAACACCTTCCTCCAACCCGATGAATACAACCAGGCCGTGACGACCCACGGCCTCCTGATGCTCCTGTGGGTCCTCACTCCCCTCGGGGCGGCGTTCGCGAACTACTTCGTGCCGATTCAGATCGGCGCGCGAGACATGGCCTTCCCGCGGCTGAACGCGCTGAGCTATTGGGTCTACCTATCCAGCGGCCTGCTCGCCTTGTCGAGCTTCTTCGCCGCCGGCGGGACCGCGGACTGGGGATGGACCACGTACGCGCCGCTCAACACGGTCGAGTTCAGCCCGCAGGTGGGCGGCTCGATGATGGGGCTCGCGCTGATGCTGCTCATGGCATCGAGCATCGTCTCGACCGTCAATTTCCTTGTCACGATCTTCCGCCTTCGCGCCCCCGGGATGTCTCTCATGCGGTTGCCCCTGTTCACATGGGGCTGGATCTTCACGAGCCTCCTGATGCTGTGGGCGTTCCCCTCGTTCGTGTCGGCGCTCAGCCTTCTGATCGCGGACCGCACGTTCGGGACGGTCTTCTTCACCTCGCCTCAGGGAGGATCCCTGCTGTGGGACCACATGTTCTGGTTCTTCGGACACCCGGAGGTCTACGTCCTCCTGTTGCCCGGCTTCGCCATCGTTGGAGACCTGTTCTCGACGTTCAGTCGTCGGCCGATCTACGCGAAGAAGATCGTCATTCCGTGCTTCGCCATCGCCAGCATCTTGAGCTTCACCGTGTGGGCCCACCACATGTTCATGACGGGCATCTCGCAGAGCCTCCTCGAAGCGTTCAACGTCACGACCGAACTCATCTCGATCCCGTTCGCCATCATCGTCATCGCGTACATCCTCACCCTGCGCGGCGGGTCCATCCGATTCACCACCCCGATGCTCTTCGCGGTCGGATCGCTAGGCCTGTTCATCATCGGCGGCGTGACCGGCGTGTTCAACTCCTCGGTCGCTCTCGACACGGCGTTCCGCGGCACCTTCTGGGTCGTCGGCCATTTCCACTACACGATCGTCGGCGGCGGCTTGACCGGGCTCTTCGCCGGTCTCTACTACTGGTTCCCGAAAATCACGGGCCGCATGTACAATGAGCGACTCGGCAAGATCCACTTCGCGATCTACATGATCGGGTTCAACCTGCTGTACTTCCCGATGCATCTGCTGTACGACATGCCGCGCCGCATCTTCACCTACGACGCGAGCACCGGATGGGGCCCGCTCAACCTGCTGATCACGATTGGAGGTTTCACGTTCGGCATCTCGCAGCTCATCATGTTTGCGAACCTGCTCTGGAGTGCGCGTCGCGGGCCGCAAGCAAGCCAGGATCCTTGGGGCGGTTACTCGCTCGAGTGGGGCGTCCCGTCTCCACCCCCGGAGTTCAACTTCCCCGAAGGCGTCCCCGTCGTCTCAGCCGAGGGCATCACGTACCGGCCGGTGGCAGCGGCAAATGGCGGGCATGCGATGGCGAACGGCGGCCACGCGTACGCCGGCCACGGCGTCGAGTCCAGCGAGGAACATTGGAGTCGCTGGCCCATTGTGACGGCGGCCGGCGCCGGGATCGCGCTCTGGGGCGTCCTGATGGGCCTACCCGCGCTCATCCTAGGAACCGCGGTTCTCGCGGTCTCCTTCGTCGGATGGGGGTACGAGTCCCTCCGCGGTCGGGAGACCATCGAGGCCATCGGCGAGAAATGGCCATTCGACCGCCTGGAGAACCTTTCCCTCGGGATGTGGCTCTTCATCTTCGGCGAAATCGCGTTTTTCGGGACGCTCTTCGGCGCCTACGTGTTCCTCCGAATGAACAGCCCGCTAAGCGGATTCGCTTGGCCCCAACCGGGTTCGGTCCACAACATCTTCTGGGGCGGATTCAACACGATCATCCTGCTCACGAGCGGACTCACGATGGTCTTCGCACTCATGTTCGCACGGCAGGGATCGTACCGCGGACTGCAAGGATCGCTGGTCGCAACGTTCGCCCTCGGCGCGTTCTTCATGGTGAACAAGGCGTGCGAGTGGAAGGATCTCTTCGCGTCGGGGTTCACGTTCTCGACGAACCCCGCGTCGAGCATCTACTATGTCCTGACCGGCGTCCATGGGGCCCACGTCGTCGCGGGCCTGACGGCCCTGACGTACCTCATGGTCAAGGCGCTCAAAGCACGCTCGACAATGGAGGCGGGTGCCTCGGTCGAGATCTTCGGAATCTACTGGGGAATGGTCGATGCGGTCTGGGTCTTCCTGTTCCCCTTGCTCTATCTGCTGTGAGGCGGTGGATCATGATCGACGAGGCGAAGTACGCGGCGGTGTACAGCATCCTCATGCTAGGACTCATCGTCGAGATCCTGATCGCAATCGACCGGACCGCGCTCGGGGCGTTCGCCGATGCCGGCATCCTGGCGATCGCCGCACTCCAGGCGATTTTCATATTCATGGTGTACATGCATGGGCGTTACGGCCCGCGTCCCGTCGCGGTCTTCGCCGTGATTTCGCTCTTGACCGTCCTTCCCTTGTTCATCGCCTTACTGTACTCCGTGGTGATGCCTCACCATGGTTCGCTTCCGTAGGAGATGAGGAGTTTGGCAAAGAAGCCGTTGCGCGCGGATGCGGCCGCTGGGATCGGCGCCGGGGTCGTTGGACTCTTCTTCATCATCGCGATCTGGACGAACCTCGTGTTCCCGGCGCCCGTCGCGTTGGGGGGCGGGGGCGTGCTCACGGACCCCGCGAGCCTCCGCGAACACGAGTGGGGGTTCAATCAATTCTCGAAAGGCGGTCCCGAGATCTGTGCGAACCAGACCAGCCTCAACTTGAACATCACGCTGACCAACACGGGAATTAATTTCCACGGATTCCAAGTCATCCGCGCCGATACGGGCGCCTTCGTCGCGGGCCTCAACAAGACGGACCTATTGGCGCGTGGAGAGACCCGCCACATCAACGTCGATGTCAGCCGCATTGCGCCCGGGAGCTACTACTACATCTGTCCAGTCGCGGGGCACCGCCAGAAAGGCATGATCGCGCCGTTCGTGGTGCAGTCCGGTTGCTAAGGCTTCTGCGGCCCGGTCGCGCCCGCGCGCTACGGACCGTTCGCGGGTGACGCGGAGCGAAGCTCCGGTTTCTTCGCGTTGCTCGCGCGAATGAGTGAGACGAGCACGACACCAGTCGCGACCTCGACCGCCTTCGAAATGACCCCGAGGGGATCGACATCCTCCACGACGCCGATCGGCCAGATCGCAACGGTCCGCGTGACGACGAATGCCGCGATCAGGAACCCCGTGAATAGCAGCCACAACGGATCGAGGCGTCGCGGGAGGTCGATGAATACGATCCCACCCACGATTTGAATCGGGGAGACGATCGCAAAGAAAGCGGCCTGGGGGGCCGACCCGAGGTGTTGATTCATGGCCAGGAGGTGGAGACCGCCGTCCGCGAGGAGCAAGAACCCGACGAGGTACCGCTTCCCGCGGGCCGGGTTCGCCATGAACTCGCGGTAGTTCGCTCCAATCACCCCGACCGTGGAGAACCCGAGTCCCTGGAACATGAGGAAGAGCCAGAGGTAGACATCGCTCACTCCGTGGCCCGAGCTCTGATCGCCGGCGATCGTCCCGAGCAAGTTGAGCGCCCACGCCACGAGCATGATGAAGACCCCGGAGAGGAGGAACGCGAACTCCGTGGAAATGTGAATGCCGCGGCCCATGCCAGCGACCCCTGACGCGCTTGGCGGGTATTTGTTTCTGCGGCCTCCACTCTCTTCGATGGTCCGAGGATTTATTACGCGGCGAGCGGGTCGGGTCGGTGTGGGTCGTCTCGATGGCCGTGTGGCCCTCGTCACAGGTGGCAGTGGCGGCATCGGCCGTGCCGCGGTCCTCGAGCTCGCGAGGGAGGGCGCCGACGTGGGCGTGCAGTACAACCGCGGGAAGGGGGCCGCCGATTCAACGGTGGAGGCGGTGCGGAAACTCGGTCCGCGAGCGGTCGCCGCCCAGGCGGATGTCGCAGACCCTCGCGCTGCCGAGCGTCTCGTCGCGAGTATCGTGAATAGCTTCGGCCGCCTCGATGTCGTCGCGTGCTTTGCAGGCCACCCATTCCGGGCCGAGGAGTGGTACAAAGACTATGCCGCGCTCAACCCCGACGAGGTACGGGCCCCGATCGACATCGACTTGCTCGGGTCGATTTTCGTCACTCAGGCGGCCCTTCCGGGGATGGTCAAGGCGCGTCGCGGGAGCGTCATCCTCGTCGGCTCAACGCCGGCCCTGACCGGCGACACGGTCGGGATTCCGTATCTCGTCGCAAAGGGGGGAATCTTGGCTCTCGCGCGCGCCCTTGCGCAGGTCTATGGCCCGCGCGGAGTCC
>VBMA01000085.1 GCA_005878985.1 Methanobacteriota archaeon | reverse complement strand
GCGAAGGTCTATCGGAAGACCGTCGTCGCTCGGGAGAAAGGCGAGGATTTCTTTTTCGGCGACGGCCCGCCGTATACGACCGGATCGATTCACCTCGGACAGGTCCTGAACAAGACGATCAAAGATCTCGTCGTCCGCTATCACCGGATGCGCGGCTACCACGTGCGGGACCAGCCGGGCTACGACATGCACGGCCTCCCGATCGAGGTCCAGGTCGAGAAGAGCCTCGGGATCACGAACAAGAAGGAGATCGAAGAGCTCGGCATCGAGAAGTTCGTGAACACCTGCCGGACCTATGCGACGGACCTCCTGCAGAAGATGACGAAACAGTTCCAGTCGCTCGGCATCTGGCTG
>VBMA01000086.1 GCA_005878985.1 Methanobacteriota archaeon | reverse complement strand
CGGCCGCAGCGTTGCACGTCGCTGGTCGAGTTCGAATCCGCGACGGATCGCCGCGTTGTCCCTCCTGGCGGTCCTGATCCTCTTGGCGATCGCCACCGGTCCCGTCGGCCTTGGGTTAGCCGGCCTCGCGGCGGTCGTCGGCCTCGTGCCGATCGCACTGCGAGTTCGTCGGGTGCACTTGATGGCGTCGCTCTTGGTCCCGGTCCTCCTGACGTATCTCGGTCCCGCGGGCTGAGGAAAGGGTAAAGACCTCGCGGCCGCATCGTGAGCCGGCGTGGCTTCTTCGGGGAAGATTTCGAGCGCAGAATCACCGAACGTCCTCGGCAAGCTCTCGTACGTACTCGCGAGCCGCCAACGGGAGAAAGTCCTCGCGGCCGTGGTCCCGAGCCCGCACACGCCCGGGCAAATCGCGAAGCAAACGGGGCTCCATCCGTCCCACGTGAGCCGGACGCTGGGCGAGTTGTCGAGGACCGATCTCGTCACGTGCCTTTCCGGTGAACGCCGCGGAAAGTTGTACGCCGCTTCGAATCTCGGCCACGCCGTGTTCGCGGAGCTCGCGGATTCGCGTGGGGATCGCCTCATCTCTCCCATGGCCCGGGGCAGTCACTTTCGCAACTACCACCACTGGATTGCGGCCCTTTACGGAAAGGCGGCCGCAGACGAGGTCCTCATCGAGATCGGCTTGGATCCGGCGCATCTCGATGCGGAAGAATGGTATCCTCTTCGTGCGGCGCTCGATGTGCTCGACCGAATCGAGGCGCGGTTCGGGGACGGCACATACGAAACGATCCGCAGGATGGCCCGCGAAGAAGTGGGGAACTTCCCCTCCGTCCGTCGGCTCGTGCACCGCGGGCTCCCATTCCCGATTTTCCTGGAGCTCTCTCCGAACGCCTATGCGAGGGAGTACAACCACGGCCGGCTCGAGGTGGACGTCCAAGACCACCGTGCAGTGATGCGCAATTACGATTGGATGAGCAGTCCCGCGCGGTGCGCGGCGCGGCTTGGCGCGAACGAAGGGATGCTCGCGTTGCACGGGATCGGCGGGACCGTCACGAAGGTCGCCTGCGTGTTGCGCGGCGCGCCGTACTGCGCCTACCGGATCGACTGGTGAGCCCGGCCGAGAGGCACCGAACGGAACATCGTCTGGTATTCAACTGGTAATGAGTCTTATCCCCTACGATGCGGTCCGGACAGAGAGGCAGGGATCCAGGGAGCGACAATCCTCGTTCGGAGGGATGCCTGTCGATGCCCGTCCTCGCGGGGAGTCGTGGACGGGTCCCTTTCTACGGGTCCTCGTGATTCTCGCGGGTCCCGTACGGGGTCGAGTACTTGTGCGTCTCCCGGATCCGTTCGACGCCGTCGATTTCCTTGACGTACTCGGCGACGACAGCGGGAACGAGGGATTCCCAGTCGCCGCCTTTCAGCATTCGCTGGCGGACGACGGTCCCAGAGAGCCGCGCGCGGTCCACGAGGGGAGGCGACAATACCTTGAGGCCGTGTTCCCGGAACAAGCGCACGACCAGATCCGAGTTCGTGTAGACGCTGTCGAAGCGCGGCACGAGCGAGGTCACATGGCTCACCCACACGCTGTGGACGTGGGTGTCCGGGATCGGTACGATGTGATAGTTGTGGATTCCCTCCGCGTCGAGGGCACGCTTGATCATCTCGTATCGCTCCCCGGCGGTGAACGGATTCTCCCCGGTGTGGCTGTACTGGGCCGACCCGATCCCCACGATGATCTCGTCGTTCGACTCGAGGATCCGCTTGACGGTCGCGAGGTGACCGCGATGGAACGGCTGGAACCGGCCGATGAAGAACGCGCGGCCGCTCATTCGTCGTCCTCCCCGAGGAAGTGATCGATGTACGGGCACTCGATCGTCAAGAACATCCGGCAATGCACGCACAGGCCATCGTCCTCGGTCGGGGACAAGGTCGGGCTGAACTCGTAGCAGGGCATCGGTTCGGAGAACTCGGAGGGTTCCATCGGCCCATCCTCCGGTATCTCCGGAATCTCAGTGGGGCACTGCGGCGCCCGGCTTCTCCGGCGTGATCTTCGGGACCAACGCCACGAGTTTGCTAATGAGGCCGGACTTCTTGGGGCCCACGAGCGCCTGCTCGAGGACCTCGCTCAGCGTGTCCACGGGGACAATCTCGATCTTCCCCTGGTAGCGGTCCTCCAGGAGGACGTCCTTCAAGTTCGCGCGGGGGATGACGACCTTCCGGATCCCGAGTTCCGCCGCGGCCTCGATCTTCGCGGTCACCCCTCCGACCGGGAGGACCTGCCCGCGGACGCTGAGGGAACCCGTCATCGCAACGGTCTGGTTGACCGGCACCTCTTCGAGGGCGCTGATGACGGCCGTGGCGACCGAGATTGACGCGCTGTCGCCCTCGGTCCCCTCGCGGGAGCCGACGAACTGGACATGGATGTCGTGGTTCGAGATGTCCTCGCCCGTGTACTTCTTGATGAGGGCCGAGACGTTCTCGACCGCCTCTTTCGCGATGTCCCCCAGGCGACCCGTGGCAATGATGCGCCCACCCTGTTTCGCCTGAGCCGGCGTCACTTCGGCGGCGATGGGTAGGACGATGCCGCTGAATTCCGCCATCGAGTTGTCGCCGATGAGGACCGCGAGCCCGTTGACCATGCCGACGATCGCGCCTTCCGTGATGAACGTCTGATACTCCTTGCCGCGTTCGATCATGCGGTCCGCGACCTGTTGTTCGAGCGACCGCGCGATCCGCTTCGCGTTCAGGACATGCTTCGCGGTGACGAGCGGCGTCGACTCTTCTTGGGCGATGTCGCCGGCGACGCGGATGAGGCCACCGAGCTCTCGCAGGCGCAAGGTGAGTTGACCGCGGCGACCGGCTCTCCGCTGGGCCTCCCGCAGGATTTCGAGCACCGCGCTCCGGTCGAAATGCGGAATCTTCCGGTCTTTCGCGACCTCTTGGGCGACGAACCGCACGAGCTTGAGCCGATTCTCGTCCGAATCCGGCATCGTGCTCTTCATGTAGATCTCGTAGCCGTACCCGCGGATCCGCGAGCGCAGCGCCGGATGCATCCCCTGGACCGCGTCGAGGTTGCCCGCGGCGACAAGGATGAAATCGCACGGGACGGCTTCCGTCTTCACCATCGCTCCCGAGGACCGCTCGCTCTGGCCGACGATCGAGAACTTCTTCTCCTGCATCGCGGTCAAGAGGCTCTGCTGGCTCTCCATGCGGAGCACGTTGATCTCGTCGACGAACAGGACGCCCTTGTGAGCCTTGTGAATCGCGCCGGACTCGACGCGCTCATGCGCCGGCGTCTCGAGCCCGCCACTCTGGAACGGGTCGTGTTTGACGTCCCCAAGGAGCGCGCCCGCGTGACTCCCGGTCGCATCGATGAATGGCGGCATCTCGTCGGGGGTGTGGCTCACGAGGAGCTTCGGGACCATGAGGTTCTCTTGGCGGTGCCCGGTGTACCGCGTGGCGATGTAGATGATCGCCGCCACGAGGATACCGAACAGGATGATGTTCGGCGCGTCGGGCCGGAACTGCGGCGTCTCGGAACCCCATTGATACGAGAGGATGACGCTCAAACCGATGATGAAGAAGACGATCGTCATGACCATGGAGGCCTTCTGTTCCCGTCGTTGCATCGCCTCCGCCTTCTGCGCGTTGACGATCTCGCGTCCCTTCCCGGCGGGCACGACGCGGATCTTGGGTTCGTTCGGATCTTCCGGATTGTGGTAGACGATGATGTCCTGGAGGTCCTCCCGGGGGAGCATTTCCGTCATCGACCGGGCGAGCATCGACTTGCCCGTGCCCGGATCGCCGATGAGCATCACGTGCCGCTTCTGCTCGGAGGCCTTTCGGATCACCTCGACGGCTCGCTCTTGACCGATGACTTGGTCGACGAGCCGCTCGGGGATCTTGACCTCCGCCGTGGACCGGAAATCGACCTTGTTAATCCACGAATCCACAGGGGGGAGTTCTTCGGGCTCTCCCACCGTCTCCACCATCTTCTGACCGGGCCCTCGCGTGGGTCGCGTTCGAATACACGAGCCTTCTACTTAAACACTTTGACCTCGAAAACCCGAATGAGATTGCACTGGCCTCGACTTTCTCCATACGCGAGGCCATCGATCGTCGGCAATTCGTCGCGGTGCGATGCAGTCGGAAGGTCGAGTGAGTGCGAATCGCAGGACAATGTCACGCTGCTCGCTTCGCAATCATCTGCGCGAGCTTCGCGAACGCAGTCTCGACGTTCTCTCCGGTCTTCGCGGACGTGAACAGGAACGGGGCCTCGTGCGCTTCCGCCGCGCTCTGCACTTCGGCCTTCGTAATCGCCATCTGGTTCTTCAGATCCGCCTTGTTCGCGAGGAATTCGATTGGCACGTTCCCGGTGACCTTGATCACGGCGGCGACCCAATCCTCGAGGTCGTCGAGCGTCTCCTTCCGCGTCACATCGCACACCGCGAGGACGCCCTGGGCCCCGTGGAAGTACGCCTCCTTGAGCAGCTCGCGGAATCCCTTCTCGCCCATGATGTCCCAGATCGTCATGTCGACGTCCATGCCGCCGTTCGCGCCATCGACCTTGATCTCTTTCTTCGAGACCTTTGCGCCGAGCGTGGAGATGTATCGGTCGTCGAACTGGTCCTGGATGAACCTCCGGATCAAGCACGTCTTGCCGACCGCGCCCTCTCCGACGAGGCAGACCTTGACTTTCATCTTTTGGCGGTCCATCAGAATCCCTAGAGCCGGTGCGTCGCTCGCACACGTCTCAGGTTATAAAGGCGTTGCCCATCGGTTATCTATCGAGATAATGGCGGGCCCTCGGAGGGCCATCGACGTCGATGACGTCACTCGCTTCCGCGGTTCCCGATCGCATCGGCGAGGGCGCGGAACGCCTCGGCCACGCCGGCCCCGGTCTTCGCGGACGCGAGGAACTGCGGTGCGCTGTGGATGGAACCCATTCGGCCGAGCTCTTCCTGGCTCACGACGAGCCGCTCCGTCAGGTCCATCTTGTTCCCGAGGAACACCATCGGGACGTTGCCGACCTGCTTGCGGATCATCTGGACCCAGTTGTTCAAATCGTAAAAGGTGTCCTTGCGCGTGAGGTCGCAGACGGCGATCACGCCTTGGGAGCCCTCGAAGTACGCGTCGCGGAGCAAAGCCCGGAACCCCTTTTCGCCCATAATGTCCCAGACCATCATGTCGAGCGTCGCCGGGGCGCCCTTCCACACGACGTCGAGCGACTTCTTCGTGACCTTCGTGCCGACCGTGGCAATGTACCGGTCGTCGAACTGGTCTTGCACGAACCGCTTGATGAGGGAGGTCTTGCCGACCGCGACATCCCCGACGAGGCAGACCTTGGCCTTGAGATGCTTCTGGCCGGCCATCGTGGACGTCGCCATCATGGGCCACCCATCGAGCGCGGTCTTATGTACCGTGCAGACGCGAGTATCGCCCCTGATAATTCTTATTCTTCAGGGAGCACTTTTCGCGCGTACCGTTCCTTCGCGACCCGCTCGGCAAGGGACTGGAATGCGTTCTCGACGTTGACGCCGGCCTTCGCCGACGTGAAGTGGAACGGGCTGTCGTAGGCCCGAGCGGCTTGGACCATGTCGTCCTCGCTGATCTGGACCTGGTCCTTCAAGTCGACCTTGTTGCCGAGGAACTCGATCGGAATCTTGCCGGTCACGCTGTAGACGCCCTCGATCCAATCGTCGAGGTCTTCGAGGGTCTTCCTTCGGGTGACGTCGCAGACCGCGAGGATCCCGCGGGCCCCGTAGAAGTACGCTTCCTTGAGCAGCTCGCGGAAGCCCTTCTGGCCCATGATGTCCCAGATCGTCATGTCGATCTTCAGCTCGCCCGAGCCGTCCGGCGACGCGGATGTGAGTTCCTTCTTGGAGACCTTCGTCCCGAGCGTCTGGATGTACTTGTCGTCGAAGTTCTCGAGCACGAATCGGCGGATGAGAGAGGTCTTGCCAACCGCAGCCTCACCAACGAGGCAAACTTTCACTTTCATCCGCTTGACTTCCATGAAGAACCGCCCAGCGACGTGGCATAGCCTGCGAAGCCCGCTTAAAAGTTATGGGAGCGTTATCACCGACGATACATCGGAACCCGCCGGCCATCTGTAATGCGCGTACGCTTGCCTCGCGCGGGGCGAAAGGTTTTGTATTTTCCAGGTCATGTGGTCGACGAAGGCGCGACGATGTGTGACGAATACTACGACGCGCGCATGCAAGCATTCTGGCGAGCGCTCGCGGACGAGGACGAACGAGCGATCGACGAGGAAGAGGACAAACCGATCGTGCAACCGCTCGTCCTCGAGATCGCCGAGCCGCACAAGCCGAAGCCGAAAACACTCGCCCGCTGAACTGCTCGACCAGGACGCCCGCGACCGAATTCCCCAGGAGGCGCAGCCCTCCCGCTCCAAAGAATTATATATGGCCCCTCCATAGGGACGGCCCAACGCGTCGACCAGACGCCCCGGGCAATCCCTTCGTGGATCCCGGAAATGCGGGCCCGATTCTTCTGGCCTCGCAGGCAGCGTCACGGTGTCGCGACCGAACGCCCGCGGCTCATCGTACGCGAGGAGAGACCACTCTCTGCGGAGGAGTGGCGAGTGCCGAAGGAACACCGACCGAGACACGGATCGATGGGCTTTTCGCCCCGCAAGCGCAGCGAGAGCCCGATACCGCATTTCTCGAGCTGGCCTGATGTTGACGGTGGCACGCCCCGGCTCCAGGGATTCGCCGGATACAAGGCGGGCATGACGCACGCGATTGTCGTCGACTACCGACCGACCTCGACGACCTCGGGCCAGGAGGTCCAGGTCCCCGTGACCGTCGTCGAGGTGCCGCCGATGCGGGTCGCGGCGGTCCGATTGTACCGACGCGTGCCGGAAGGGCTCAAGACCGCCGCGGAGGTCTGGGCGGCTCAACTCGAGAAGGAGCTTCGTCGGGTCTTCCCGATTCCCAAAGACTACGATGCAGAGGAAGCGTGGTCGAAGGTCGACGAGGCCGGAATCGACGAGGTGCGGGTCATCACGTACACGCAGCCGTCGCTCGTCACCGGCGTCCCGAAGAAGAAGCCGGATCTCATGGAGAATCGGGTGGGCGGCGGATCGATCGAGGACCGGATCAAGTATGCACGCGGACTCCTGGGGAAGGAGATTCCCGTCACCGAATTCTGCCGCGAAGGTTCGATGGTTGACGTCGCGGCGATCACGAAGGGGAAAGGCTGGAAGGGCCACCACACGCGCTGGGGCACGCGGCTCCTGAGCCACAAGAACTCGAAGCACCGGCGGAACATCGGCACGCTCGGGAATTTCCAGCCGGGGTACGTCCGCCCGACCGTGCCGCAAGGGGGCCAGTTCGGCTACCATCAACGGACGGAGTACAACAAGCGGATCCTGAAAATCGGAGACAAGGCGGACGAGGTCACGCCGGAAGGAGGCTTCCTCCATTACGGGAATCTGCGGAACCCGTTCGTCCTGCTGCACGGATCGATTCCGGGGCCGACGAAGCGCCTCATTCGATTCCGCGATGCGGCTCGCGGCGGATACGTGAAGCTGGAGAAGTCCCCCGACCTTACGTACATCTCCCGCCAATCGAAGCAGGGGGTGTGACGCCCCTTGGCGGATCCCGAAGAGAAGAAGGGCGCCGCGGGATCCGCGGACGCCAAGCCGGCCCCGAAACGCCGCGTGCGGGCTCCGAAGGCTGCAAGACCAACGAAGGCCGCGAAGGCGCCGAAGGCCGCCAAACAGAAGGAGACGAAACGAGAGGCGCCGGCGGTCAAGCCCGGTCAAGTTCACGTGTACTCACTCGATGGCGACGTCGTCAAGACGGTCGAACTCCCGACGGTCTTCCGATCCGATGTCCGCCTCGATCTGATTCGACGCGCGGTGACCGCATTCCAAGCGAACCGCCGACAACCGTACGGGCCCTCGCCGATGGCGGGGATGCACCACTCCGTCCGCTGGTCGGGGAAGGGACAAGGCGTGTCGCGGGTCCCGCGTCTCCGCGGCACAATGACCGGGGCGCAGGCGCCCGGGACGGTCGGCGGCCGCCGGGCACATCCCCCTCGCCCAGACAAGGTGTGGGTCAAGAAGATCAACGAACAGGAACGGCGGCTGGCTCGCAACGCGGCGATCGCGGCCGTGAAGGATCCTCGGATGGTCGCATCGCGGGGCCATCGGTTCCCGGAGGACATCACGCTCCCCGTGGTGATCGAGGACGGAATCGAGACGCTCACGCCGGATAGCGGCGCAACCCGCGAGGGCCTGAAGATCCTCAATCACCTCGGCCTCCTACCTGACGTGGAACGCGCGAAGGACGGACGACACATCCGCGCCGGCCGCGGGAAGATGCGCGGGCGACGGTACCGCCAGCCCCGGAGCGTCCTCGTGGTCGTGAAAGACGCCGGAAACGTCCGGCGGCTCCTGGGAAATCTTCCCGGCGTCGAGGTCGTCAACCCCGCGGCTTTGAACGCGGAGGTCCTCGCGCCTGGAGGCGATCCCGGACGACTCACCGTGTTCAGTGAAGGCGCCCTCGAGATCCTCAGGAGCTGGCCGTCGTGAAGCCCCACGAGATCCTGATCCATCCGTACGTCACAGAGAAGACGCTCAACATGCTGCAAGGCACGCCGGCGCAGAACCTGAAGGACGGCAACCGCCTCGAATTCCTCGTCCGGCGAGAAGCGACGCGGACCGAGGTCAAGAAGGCCTTCGAGGAGCTCTTCGAGGCGAAGGTCGCGAAGGTCAACACGTTCGTCCGGAAGGACGGGAAGCATGCGATCATCAAGCTGAAGGCGGGCTTCTCCGCCGAAGAAATCGGCATGCGGATCGGGGTGTTCTGATGGGGAAGAATCTGCGCTCCCAGCGCCGCGGTCGCGGCACCTCGCCGACCTACCGGTCCCCAAGCCACCGCCATCCGGGCCTCGTCACCTATCCGCACCTCCGCGGTGCGGGCGTCGTGACGGACATCTTCCAGGCCCCGGGCCACACGGCGCCCCTCGCGCGCGTTCGGTTCGATGGCCAAGAGGTCCTGATGATCGCGTGCGACGGACTCTCGATCGGCCAGCCGGTGACCCACGGCATGCCGAACGTGGACCGCGGGAACACGTTGCCCCTCCGCGAGATTCCGGAAGGCACGCTGGTCTACAACATCGAAGCGATGCCCGGGGATGGCGGGAAGTTCGTGCGCGCCGCCGGGACACAGGCCGTCGTCGTCAGCCAGGCCGAACGCACCGTCGTGCAGCTCCCCTCGGGACAGTTCCATTCGTTCCATCCGGATTGCCGGGCGACGATCGGCGCGGTCGCGGGCGCCGGCCGCGGCGACAAGCCCTTCACGAAGGCGGGCAAGAAGTGGTTCTCGTACCGCTCGTTCAGCAAGCCTGCGTTCACGGTCCGCGGCGTTGCGATGAACCCCGTCGACCACCCGCACGGCGGCGGCTCCCACCAGCACGTGGGGAAGCCGTCGACCGTGGGCTTTGACGCTCCTCCCGGCCGGAAGGTCGGCCGGATGTCCCCGAAGCCGAAGCGGTTGAAGCTGAAACGACGGAGGTCCTGACGATGGCGAGGAAGCAGATGGGTGGGCTGGCCAAAGCCGCGCGACGGAAGCTGCGGAAGCGCGCGGGGCTGGTCGAGACCCGGCGCAAGAAGGAGTTCACGTACCGCGGGTACACGCTCGATGAGATGAAGGCCATGACGCTCGAAGAGATCATCGAGCTCCTGCCCGCCCGGCCCCGGCGGTCGTTCATGCGCGGCATCGACGAGGAGCGCCTCACGTTCGTCGAGAAGGTCCGCGCGAACGGAACCGAGGAGGCCGTCCGCACGCACTGCCGCGACGTCCCGATCCTCCCGGACTTCATCGGCAAGAAGGTCGCGGTCCACAACGGGAAGGAGTTCGTGACGGTCGAGATCAAGGCGGAGATGATCGGGCATTACATCGGCGAGTTCGCGATGACGCGCAAGCCGGTCACACACAGCGGACCCGGCGTCGGCGCGACGCGATCGTCGAAGTTCATGCCGCTGAAATGAGGTTCGCATGTCGAAGTTCGGGTACACGGTCGAATACAAGATCGAGACGATGGCCCGAGCGTACGGCCGGGAGCTCCCGCTCGCCTGGAAGAAGTCCGTCGAGCTCGCTCGCCAACTGCGCGGGAAGACCGTGGACCAGGCGCGCGAGTATCTCGAGAAAGTGATCGCCCTGAAACAGCCCGTGCCGATGAAGAAGTACAAACGCTGGGTCGCGCACAAGGCCGGCACCGGCCCGGCCCGTTATCCGGTGAAAGCGGCGAAGGCGTTCCTCAAGATCCTCGAGAGCGCGGTCGCGAACGCGGAGTTCACCGGAAAAGAAGATCCCGACGCGATGGTCATTCGCGTGATCAACGCCCACAAGGGGGCGACGACGAAAGGCTTTCGTCCGCGGGCGTACGGGCGAAGCGGCCCGTGGAACCAGGACACCGTGAACCTCGAGATCGTCCTCGAAGAGGTGGCGTGAGATGCCGGCGGAAGCGAAGGTCAACCGGAAGGACAAGCGGATCATCGTCGAGAACGTGCGCCGGGTGCTGTTGAAGGAATATCTAATGAACGAAACGCGCCGCGCCGGCTTCGGCGGCCTCGATATCCAACGGACCCCGATGGGGACGCGGGTCACGCTCCTGGCCGAGCGCCCGGGCCTGGTGATCGGTCGGAAAGGCGGCGCGATCAAGGCCCTCACGGAAGCGGTCGAACAACGGTTCCGGTTCGACAACCCTCAGATCGAAGTCCAGGAGGTCGCGAGCCCCGCGCTGAACGCACAGATCATGGCCGAAAAACTGGCCAACGCCCTCGAACGAGGCTGGCACTTCCGGCGCGCGGGTCACTCGACCGTGCGGCGGATCATGGAGGCCGGTGCGAAGGGGTGCCTCGTCGTGATCGCCGGCAAGCTGACCGGCCAGCGGCATCGGACGGAGAAATTCAAGGCGGGCCACATCAAGTACTGCGGAGAGCCGCGGAACCTCTGGATGGGCCTCGGCTTCGCGTCCGCGAAGTTGAAGCCCGGGATCATCGGCGTCACGGTCGAAATCATGGATCCCCGGGCGAAGCTGCCCGACGAGGTGGAGATCAAGAAGCCGACGGCCGAATACCTCGCCGCCGCAGCGGCCGCGGCGCTCGAACCGATTCGGGCACCGGAGCCGGTGGTCGAGGTCGTGGCCGTGGCCGGACCCGGAGAGGAAGAGTCCGTCGAAGAGCCGGAACCGCTCATCGTCCCCGAGGAGCCGGATCCGGCGAAGAAGGTCAAGAAGAGCAAAGTCGCGGCGAAGCGGCTGAAGAAAGTCGCCAAGCAGGTGAGCGAACTCGGCGTCGACGCCGACGTGGGCCCGGAAGGAGGCGACGAGACGTAATGGCGCTGCTCCGGACAAAGGAGATCCGCGCGATGGACGCGGAGACGATCGCGAAGAAGCTCACCGAACTTCGAGACGAGCTGATGCACGAACGAGGCGTCGCCGCCATGGGTGGAGCACCGCCGAACCCCGGCAAGATCCGGGCGCTCCGCAAGAACATCGCTCGCATCCTGACGATCATGCGCGAGGAGGAACTGGCGGGAGGCGTCGGGTCTCCGGCGAAAGCCGCGGCCGCGAAGCCCGCGCCGGCGGGAGACGAGACGTGATGGCGAACCTCCGGAAGCACGAGCTGATCGGCCTCCGGGTGGAGGTCGTCGACGCGTCCGACCCGAGCCAGGAGCATGTCCGCGGGCGCGTGGTCGATGAGACGCGAAACATGCTCGTCGTCGACGTGCAGGGGGAGGAAAAGCGGATCCCGAAGCATGGGAGCCGATTCCGTTTCGATGTCCCCGGCGGATTCGAAGTCGACGGAGACGAGATCCGCTTTCGGCCGGAAGACCGCGTGAAGAAGGCCCGGTGAAACGAGATGGCGGAAAAGAAAGCGCAGAAGAAACCGGCGGCCCCGGCCGCCGCGTCCGCCAAGCCGGTTGGCTCCGCCGCGCGCGACGTTGGAATCGACGTCCCGATCCCGACGACGGCGTGCACGGATCCCAAGTGTCCGTTCCACGGCCGACTCCCCGTTCGCGGCCAGATGCTCGAAGGGGTCGTCGTGTCGACCCGGATGCAGAACACGGTCGTCATCGAGCGACAGTATCTCCGGTACATCCGGAAGTACCAGCGATACGAGAAGCGGACGCACCGCATGAACGTCCACGCGCCGCCGTGCCTCGGGCTCCAGATCGGTCATCGCGTCCTCGCGATGGAATGCCGGCCGCTCGGAAAGACGGTTCACTTCGTCGCGATCCACAACCAGGGGGTCGCCGGTTGAAGGGACTTCCGGGACGGCAGACGCGCGGCCTGCCGAAAGGCGCGCGCCTCGAGTGCATCGACAACACGGGGGCGAAGATCGTCGAAATCATCGAGGTCATGAAGTATCGCGGAGTCCGCAATCGGATCTCCAGCGCCGGGATCGCGGACCTCCTCGTTGTCACGGTCAAGAAAGGGACGCCGGCGACACGGAAGCAAATCATGAACGCGGTCATCGTCCGCCAACGCCGACCGTTTCGTCGGCCGGAGGGCATGATGGTCCAGTTCGAGGACAACGCGTGCGTCATCGTGACCCCGGAAGGCGAGGTGAAAGGCTCGGATATCAAAGGCCCCGTCGCTCGCGAGGCCGCCGAACGGTGGCCGCGGGTCGCCGCGACCGCGAGCATGATCGTGTGAGGATTGCCGATGTCGAGTACCCAACCCCGGACCCAGCGGAAACGGGCGGCGAACGCGCCGCTCCATACGAAACGGATCATGGCATCGTCCCACCTCGCGCCGGAGATCCACGACAAGTCGAAGGCGCACCTCCCGCGGGCGCTGCCGGTCCGGAAAGGCGACACGGTGCGCATCATGCGGGGCGGCTTCCGCGGGAAGGAGGGAAAGGTCGTCTCGGTGGACCGCGTTCATGGCACGGTCGTCATCGAAGGGATCACGATCGAGAAGGTCGACGAGAAGAAGGTCGCCCGGCCGTTGCACGCGTCGAACCTCCTGATCGTCCGGATGGACGACACGGATCCGTGGCGCCGGCGAAAGTTCGAGGAGTGATTCGACCGTGAAGAAGCATCTGAAGCGGTTGCCGGCCCCCCGCAGCTGGACGATCCCGAGGAAGACGGATTTCTGGGTCGTGAAGCCTTCGCCCGGTCCTCACCCGATCGATACGAGCGTCCCGCTCGGCCTGATCCTCCGGGACATGCTGAAGGTGTGCGCGAACGCCCGGGAGGCGCGGCACATCCTGAACGGCCGCGGCGTCCTCGTGGACGGCCGCGCGGTCACGGATCCGAAATTCCCGGTCGGCCTCATGGACGTCCTCACCTTCGCGGCGACGAAGGCCCATTACCGCATGCTCGTCAACACGCGCGGCAAGATGGCCCTCGTCCCGATCGACGAGGGCGATGCGAAGTGGAAGCTGTGCCGCGTCGAGGATAAGACGACGGTCCGCCGGGGCAAGACGCAGGTGAATCTCCATGACGGGCGGAACGTCCTCCTCGAGAAGGACGCGTACAAGACCGGGGCTACCTTGAAGCTCCACGTCCCGGAGCAGAAGGTCGTCGAGCATTACGAACTCGGGAAAGGCGCGCCGGTCCTGGTGACGGGCGGCCAACACGTCGGCGAGATTGCGCACGTCCTCGAGGTCCAGCGGACCCGCAACCCGCGCGCGAACATCGTGACCTTCACGGAAGGCTTCTCAACGGATGCCGGCAAGGTGTTCGTCGTCGGCAAGGAGGCCCCCTCGATCCGAACGCCGGAGGTCTCGGCGATCTAGGTGGGACCATGGCGGGCATGCGCGATATCCGAATCGAGAAAGTCGTCGTCAACGTCGGCGTCGGCGAGGCCGGCGAGAAGCTCGTGAAGGCGCAGAAGGTCCTCGAGCTCGTGACGAAGCAGAAGTCCGTGCAGACCCTGAGCCATCAGGCGGTGCGGGACTGGGGCGTCCGCCGGAACATGCCGATTGGGACGCGCGTCACGTTGCGGGGCGGTCCCGCGGAGGCGTTCCTCACCGAAGCGCTCACGATCCGGAACAATCGCCTCCCGGCGTACAGCTTCGACTCGAACGGGAACTTCTCGTTCGGGATCCAGGACTACACCGATTTCCAGGGCATGAAGTACGACCCGGAGATCGGCGTGTTCGGGATGGATGTCAGCGTGAGCCTCCAGCGACCCGGATGGCGGGTCGCCCGACGTTCAAGCAAGTCCCGCCGCATCCCGCGGAGACATCGCGTCTCGCGGGACGAGGGGATGCAATTCATGAAGGATCGCTTCAAGGTCGAGGTGGTCACCTGAGGCGCACGAAGGACTTCGGGCGGAAGCGGGGTTGCCTGCGCTGCGGACGAAAGCGCGGCATCGTCCGCCGGTATGGGCTCCACCTCTGCCGGCAATGCTTCCGCGAGATTGCCTACGAGCTCGGCTTCCGGAAATACAGCTGAGGGGACGCCATGCTGCAAGATGCGCTCAACGACGCCATGGTGACGATGCGGAACGCGGAGGCTGCGGGCAAGACGGACTGCGTGATCCGACCTGCGTCGAAGCTGATCGGCCGCGTGCTGAAGGTGATGCAGGAGAACGAATACATCCGGTCGTTCGAACTCATCGAGGACGGTCGCGGGAATCTCTACCGCGTGGCCCTCGTCGGCAGCATCAACAGCTGCGGCGTGATCAAGCCGAGGTTTGCCGTCAAGCGAACCGAGCTCGAGAAGTGGGAAGCTCGGTACCTGCCCGCCCAAGACTTCGGCGTCCTGATCCTGACGACCACGGAAGGCGTGATCTCCCAGACCAAGGCGAAGCAGATCGGCGTGGGCGGCAAGCTCATCGCGTACGTGTACTGAGGTGAGGGATGCCGGTCGCGGGGTTGCTGGAAGAGGTCGTCGAGATCCCGGACGGCGTGCAGCTCCGGGTCGACGGCGACTTCGTCGTCGCGACCGGGGGCGGCCACACCCTCCGGCGCCGTCTCTCTCACCCTCGGTTGAGGATCGACGTGAAAGGGCCGCAGGCCACGGTCCGGTGTGAGTACCCGCGACGGAAGGAAGCCGCGCTCCTCGGGACGTTCGCGGCCCATCTGAGGAACATGGTCGTCGGGGTCCGGGAGGGCTTCACGTACGAGATGAAGATCGTCTACAGTCACTTCCCGCTGAAGGCCACCGTAAAGGGATCCGAGTTCATCATCGAAAACTTCCTCGGGGAGAAGTTCCCGCGAAAGACGAGGATCATCGGGGAAACGAAAGTCGAAGTCAACGGGGACCAGGTCCTCCTCACCGGGCCGGATGTCGAGGCCGTCGGTCAGACCGCGGCCAACATCGAGCAGGCCACGCGGATCCGCGGATTCGACCCGCGAATCTTCCAGGATGGAATCTACATCACCAAGAAGGCCGGGGAGGTGTGAGGACGGCGGACGAGAAGGAACCGAAGGCGGACGCCAAGACCGCGAAGAAGGCGAAGAAGACCGCCGTCCCCGAGGTGCCGGAGCCCGAGCTGGCGCTCCCCACGGCGACCGAGATTCGCGCCGCGAAGAAGGCCGAACTCATCGACTGGTCTGAACGGTACGGCCTGAGTCAAGAAGGGAAGGTCGACGACCTCCGAAAGCGTCTTCACACGTTCATCGAGAAGGAGGCGGCCAAGAAGGCCGCACCCGAAGAAGAGAAACCCGCGCCTCCGAAGCCGGAAAAGAAGCCCAAAGAGAAACCGAAGGAGAAAGCGAAGCCTTCGAAAGAGAAGAAGGGCAAGGAGGAAGAGGAGGCCGAAGAGGAGGTCCACGAGCCGCGCGCGAAGCCGAAGCTCGAACCTCACCTGAAGCGGCTTCTCGCGATGCGATCCGCGAAGAACGCGGCGCGGCCCAAGTTCCGCCGCCAAGAGTGGTTCCGCTACCGGAAGTTCGGGGACGAGTGGCGAAAGCCGCAAGGCGGGCAATCGAAACTCCGCCGCCATTTCGGGTACCGCTGGAACCTCCCGTCGATCGGGTATCGTGGGCCGCGCGCCGTTCGCGGGCTTCATCCGAGCGGCTTCCAAGAAGTCCTCGTGCACAACGAACACCAGCTCGAAGGTCTCGACGCGTCGAAGCAGGCGGTGCGGATCGGGCACGCGGTCGGCACCCGAAAGCGCGAGATGATTGAGAAAGCGTGCGATGAGAAAGGCCTGCGCGTGCTGAACCGGATGGTGACGGAATGAGGTTCGACTATCAGCGACGCCTCGCGGCATCGATCCTCGGCATCGGGATTAACCGCGTCTGGATCACCACGGACCCGAAGGTCCAGGACGACATCCTCGACGCGATCACCCGAGACGGAATTCGCAATCTCATCCGAAAGAACATCATCCAGAAGCGGCCGGTGCAGGGCGTCTCCCGCGGGCGAGCGCGACATCGCGCCGCGCAGCGGGCGAAAGGCCGAC
Source organism: Methanobacteriota archaeon (assembly GCA_005878985.1). Lineage (GTDB taxonomy): Archaea > Thermoplasmatota > Thermoplasmata > RBG-16-68-12 > RBG-16-68-12 > RBG-16-68-12. Next base: position 11,095 of record VBMA01000086.1, on the reverse strand, counting down.
GCCGCGGGCATGGGAGCCGGAAGGGAGCCCTCAACGCGCGGACGCCGCAGAAAACCCGATGGATACAGATCATCCGGGGCATGCGTCGCTATCTGCGGGAGCTCCGCGATCAGGGGCGGATCGACGCGTCCACGTATCGACGGTTTTACGGCCAGTCCAAGGGCGGCATGTTCAAATCGAAGTCCCACTTGGACCAGCAGTTGCGCGCGGCCGGCGTAATCAAGGAGGCACCAAAGTGAAACAAGGACCCCATTACCGCGTTCCCTTCCGACGGCGGCGCGAAGGCCGCACGGACTACCGGTCGCGGGCAAAGCTCCTTCGGAGCGGGAAGCCGCGCGTGGTGGTTCGGAAGACTCTCAACCAGACGATCATCCAGTTCATCGTCGCGGACGCCGGCGGGGATCGGGTCGTCGCGACCGCGCAGTCGCTCGAGCTGAAGGAGCGAGGGTGGGCCGCGGGCACCGGCAACCTCCCAGCGGCGTACCTGACCGGGTACCTGGCCGGCAAGCGGGCGACCGCGAAGGGCGTGTCGGCGGCGATCCTCGACTTGGGGCTGCAACGGCCCTCCAAAGGTGGCCGTCTCTTCGCCGCCCTCCAAGGTTTGCTCGACTCCGGCGTCGCGGTCCCTCACAGCCCGGACGTGCTGCCGTCGAAGGAGCGGGTCCGCGGCGCGCACATCGGGGAGTCGATCCCGACACAATTCGACGCCGTGAAGGCGAAGCTGGAGGCGCCCTGATGCCGCAGCGGCGCGGGGGGCGCGGCCGCAGGCGCGAGGCGCGGGCCGCGAGGCCGGAGCGGAACCTCAGCGAGTGGGCGCCGAAGACGAAACTGGGCCGGCTCGTCCTCGCGGGCGAGTTGACGACGCTCGGGGACGCGATCCGGACGGGCCTGCCGATCCGCGAACCGGAGATCGTGGACATCCTGCTCCCGGAGACTGAGGACGAGGTCCTGGACGTCAACATGGTTCAGCGAATGACGGACTCCGGTCGCCGAGTGAACTTCGTGATCACATGCATCGTCGGAAACAAGGATGGCTTCGCGGGTCTCGGCCGTGCGCGCGGCCGCGAGGTCGGTCCCTCGATCCGGCGCGCGATCGATAACGCGAAACTCAACATGATTGAGATCAAGCGGGGCTGCGGCTCCTGGGAATGCGGCTGCGGCCGTTCCCACACGCTTCCGTTCAAGGTGACGGGGAGCAGCGGATCCGTCGAAGTGGTCCTCAAGCCGGCGCCTCAAGGCGTCGGCCTCGCGGTGGGCGACATCGCGAAGAGCGTCCTGCGGCTCGCCGGCATCACGGACGCCTGGGGCTTCACGAAGGGCCACACGAAGACGACCGTCAACTATGCGCTCGCAACGTTCGCGGCCCTCCGGCAGACCGGCCAGGTCAAGGTCCGATCCGAGCAGACGGAGAGGCTGAAGATCAAGTCGGGCGCGGAACAGGTCTTCACCCGGAAGGTCGAGGCGCCGCCCGTGGTAGCCGAAGGACCGGCTCCCGGGGAGCTGCCGGAGGAAATCGAGGTCGAGGGCGCCGCGCTGACCGAGGAGCCGGCGGAAGAATCGAAGGACGGGGAGGCGCCGGAGGAATGAGCTTCGCCGTCCTCAGGATCCGAGGGAAGAGCGATCTCCGTCGCGATGTGAAAGACACCCTCCGGATGCTCCACCTGACACGCCAGAACCATTGCTCGATCGTCCCGGAGGACCCCACCTACCGGGGCATGCTCCAGCTCGTGAAAGACCACGTCACGTGGGGCGAAGTCGACCCGGAGGTCCTCGCGAAACTCCTCCTGAAGCGGGGCCGGCAGGTCGGCGACAAGCCGATCGACGACTCGTTCGTGAAGGACCACAGCAAGTTCAAGTCGATCTGGGATCTGAGCCAAGCGATCACGAAAGGCGAGGCGACCCTCGCCGATGTGCGCGAGCTCCGGCCCGTCCTCCGGCTGCCGCCGCCCCGGAAAGGCTATCGCGGGATCAAACGCGGATTCCGCGACGGCGGGGACCTCGGATACCGCGGCGGGGCGATCAACTCGCTCCTCGTGCGGATGCTCCTCGAGGAGGGCAAAGATGGTCTCTAGGACGCGGAAGCTGCGGGGCAGCCGCACGCACGGCCGCGGCAAGAAGCACGGTCGCGGGGCGGGCGGCCGCGGCGGCACCGGCAACGCGGGCCTTCACAAACACAAATTCAAGTGGATGATCAAGTACGACCCGGAACATTTCGGGCCGCGCGGGTTCTTCCGACACGCGCAGCCGCGCCCGACGAGCGCGATCGACCTCGAAGACCTCGCCCGTCGGATCGGCGAATTCGAGGCCGCGGGCCACGCGAAGAAGGACGATTCTCGAATCAATGTCGACCTCACGGCCGCGGGAATCGACAAGCTATTAGGCTCTGGTCGCGTAACGATCGCAATGCGGATCACCGTCGCGAAGGCCTCTCCGGCGGCCGTCGCGAAGGTCTCCGGCGCTGGCGGCGAGGTCGTCCTCCCAGGGGACGCCGGGAAGTAGTCCGATGCCCCTCGAAGAGAAGAAGAAGAGCCGACTCTACGCGCTGAAACCGCTCACGGACCGGCTGCCCGCGGTCACGCGGCCGGAAGGCCACGTCCATTTTCGCACGAAGATGTTCTGGGTCCTCGCGATCCTGATCCTGTATTTCGCGATGACGAACATCTTCATCTACGGCCTGGACCGGGCCAACGTCATCGACTTCTTCTCGAGCCTGCGGGCGATCCTCGCGGGCGCCCAAGGCTCGCTGATGCACCTCGGGATCGGCCCGATCGTCACGGCGTCGATCATCATGCAGCTCTTCGCGGGGGCGAAGATCATCAACCTGGACCTCCAGGACGACGAGGACAAGAGCGTGTACCAGGGGACCCAGAAGTTCCTGGTCATCGTGATGATCTTCGTCGAAGCGATCCCGCAGGTCTTCGGCTTCCTCACCCCCGCCACCGGATTCGTGAGCGAGCTGAACGGGTCGTTCCTGTTCGGCGTCATCTCGGCCGGTCACGGGACGGCCCTCGCTCAGGTCCTGATCGTGGTCCAGCTCTTCGCGGGGTCGTATCTCGTCTTCCTCATGGACGAGGTCGTCTCGAAGTGGGGGATCGGCTCGGGCATCTCGCTGTTCATCGCGGGCGGCGTAGCCCAGCAGATCTTCACGGGGACGTTCAACTGGGAGCCGTCCTCGGCGACGAGCCAGGTCCCGGCGGGAACGATCCCGAAGACGGTGTACTACCTCCAGCACTATTCCGGGAGCCAACTCGCCAGCGGCGGGATCGAACAGATCATGGTCCAGCCGCCGAATCCGCTCATCGCGCTGATTGGCACGGTGGCCATCTTCCTGATCGTCGCCTACGTCGAATCGACGCGGATCGAGCTCCCGCTCGCCCACGGCATGGCTCGAGGCGCGCGCGGCCGGTATCCGATCCGCCTGATGTACGCCTCGAACATCCCGGTCATCCTCGTCGCGGCGGTCCTGGCGAACGTGAGCATGTTCTCCCTCCTGTTCTGGCAGCACCCGGAATGGCCCATCGTGGGGCACGCGTCGTGGATCGGGGCCTACCCGGCTGCGACGGACTATCGGGTGGCGTCCGGGCAGATCCAACGTACCACGCCGATCGGCGGCCTCGCCTACTACTTCTCGAACGTGAACGGCGTCCAAGATTGGCTCCTGCCGCTCTTCAATCCGAATACGTACGGCGTGTACCTGCGGGGCTTGGCGTACTGGCAGGTCTTCCTCCACATCCTCGTCTTCCTCGGGGTCTTCATCGGCGGCTCCATCATGTTCGCGAAGTTCTGGATCATGACGACGAACATGGGCCCCGAGGACGTCGCGAAGCAAATCGAGTCGAGCGGAATGCAAATTCCCGGATTCCGACGGGATCCGCGGATCTTGCGGCGGGTGCTGGATCGGTACATCCCGGTCGTGGCGGTGATTTCTGGGGCCTCGGTGGGCGCCCTCGCGGCGGGCGCCGACATGATCGGGACGGTCGGTAATGCCTCCGGCACGGGCGTGCTGCTCTCCGTCGGCATCATGATCCAGATGTACGAGGCGATCGGGCGGGAGCAGATGATGGAGATGCATCCCGTCTTGCGGCAGTTCTTCGGCGCCACTGGATAGCCGTCGAGCGGTCCATCCGGCAGGGCGCCTCGTCGACCAACGAATCGGTCGCCGGGCGGTCGATCGTCGAACCGTGGATGGCGTGCGCGTCAGTTGTAAACATACCCCTTATGGCCCTTATTGGCCGCTAGAGAATCACCCAGGGAGGACACCCGGCCGTCGGAGCGGACAGGCGCGCCTGTTCCCTCAGAACCGGCCGCGGGCACCCGGGTGACGGAACAGGTAGCAGGTGGGGTGGAGACATGGAGGGCGACTACGACCCTTACGAGGCGGACGCGACGGTTGGCGAACTGTGGACTCAGCTGGAGAGCATTCGAGGTGGGCAGAAAGGCCGACGTCCGATCTCGAGGACGCCGCTGACCCGGGGACTCAAGATCGGGATTGCGGTGGCCGCCATCGTGGTTGCGATGGGCGTCGCCGCGGCGGCCGTCCTGTTCTCACATTCGTTCAGCTACACGGCCCCGATCGCCAAGGTGTCGTCGACCTGCGCCCAGCCCACCTCGACTTCGGGCGCAACCACAATCGTGTTTTCCTGTCCGTCCGGTGCGGCGCTGACCGTCGCTTCGGGGGCGACCGGCTCCGTGACGTATTCGGCCTTCAGTCCGACTCCCCCTGTCGCCATCTTGGATATCTACCTCATCGACACGGCTGCCACGCTCGCCGCGACATGCGGTCAAACGACGAGCAACGGGAACGAGCCCGTGGCCCTTGCGCCGGGAGGGGGTTCGCTGACGATATCGTCAAGCGCCGGAAACCTCCGGCCGAATCACAGCTACGATTACTGCATGGATACGGCCGTGCTTCCCCCGAGCTTCACGACGGGCGTGCAGTGGTCCCAGTAGGAACGCCGTGTAGGGACCGAGGTTCTGCTGTTACGTCTGCGCGATGCGCACCGTGAGCTGTTCGGACCCGCTGTCGTACCGCACGAGTTCCGCGTACCGGCCCCAGTACACGAGGGCGTTGAAGACGTCCTCGGCCTGGTGGCTTCCCACCCGATCCGCCAGGGCCTGGACGACCTGCTGGCGTCCGAGCGGGGCGCCCGAGCTCCGCGCCATCTCCATCACGAGGCGGAACGCCGGCATGTCATCGATGATCTCCCGGACGATCCTCTTGCGTTCGCGGACATTCGCGGTCAGCAGCTTCCGGCTCAATTCGGTGATTCGGATGTCCCCGTCTTCGATCGTCACGAGTCCGAGGAACTCGGCCGCCGTCAGGATCGGCCCGAGGCGGTCAACGTCCATCTCGACCTCCCGAGAAATCGTCGCCGCGTCCGCAAGGCCACCGACCTCGTCGACCGCCTCGACGAGGCCGAGGATCTGACCCACGGAGACCTTCGCCATCGAATGGAAGTCCTTCACGGGGGTCTTCCGTCCATCATCGTCCCCCGTATTTGACACTTGACCTACCCTTCACACGATCAGCGAATAGATTTCGTCGACCCAGCCGTAGAATTCTGGCTCCTTCCGGTTCCGAGGCCGCGGCAGGTCGATCTCGAGTTCCGCAACCATGCGCCCGGGCCGGCTCGACAGCACGATCACACGATCCGCGAGGTACACCGCCTCCTCGATCGAGTGGGTGACCATCAGGACGGCCTTCGGCGGGAGGTCGGGATTCGCCCAGAGCTGGAGGATTTCGTCCCGCAGGTTCTGGGCGGTGAGCGGATCCAAGGACGAGAACGGCTCGTCCATGCACAAGAGGAGCGGTTCAATCGCGAGGGCGCGCGCAAGGCCCACCCGCTGCTTCATCCCGCCGCTGAGTTCCCGCGGGAACGCATTCTCGAAGCCCGTGAGCCCGACGGCATCGATGAACTTGCGTGCCCGGGCGTGCCGCCCCTCCGGCGGGATTCCTTGCGCCTCGAGTCCAAGCTCGACGTTCTGCGTGACCGTGAGCCAGGGGAACAACGCGAACGACTGGAAGACCATGGCGACCTGCGGGTTGTCCGCTCGAATTGGGGACCCCTCGAACAAGACTTGTCCGGATGTCGGCGGCTCGAGACCGACGATGATCCTGAGCAACGTCGACTTCCCGCATCCGGAGGGCCCGACGACGCAGACGAAGTCCCGTTCCGCGAGTTCGAACCGGATCAGGTCGAGGACCTTGAACTCCTTCCCGTTCTCGAAGTAGGACTTCAGGACGTCTTTGACCTCGAGGAGCGACGGCTCCATTCTCACACCTCGACGCGGTACTTGACGCTGGCCCGTTTGTACAGCGGCCGCCAGAGGAGCTTGTTCATCGCGAGGACGATCACGATCATCGTCAGGATCGTGAGGAGGATCATCTCGTTGTCCGGGAGCGGCTTGTTGAACGTCGCGATGTCGAGGAGGTACCCGAGGCCGCTCACATGGGGCGGCGGATTGAGGAACGGGATGTACTCGGAGACGATGAGCGCGTTCCAGCCCGCCCCCCACGCCGTGATGCTCCCCGTGAGGAGCGACGGCACCATGCCTGGCAGCAGGACGCGTCGCCAGTACGCCCTTCCACGGAGACCGAACGACCGGGCGGCCTCGTTGAGGTCGTCCGGGATTGCTCGGACACCCGCGATGAGATTGAACAAGAGATACCACTGCATGCTGAACAAGGCGATCAAGACGGCCGATACCTCCGCGGCCGGCCCTAAGCTCGCGGTCACGAGGATTGCGAATCCGACGATGATCGGTAGGAGGGCCGTCGCGGGCAAGCTTGCGGCAACCTCGAGCACGGGCGTAAGGTAGCGGGATCCGCGCGGGCTGCGTCCGATCCAGGCGGCGAGCGGAATCGTCCATGCGAGGGCGATGGCGTAGGCCAGCGCAAGTCGAACGAAGGACGACGCGGCCGCGCGGGGGAGTTCGGCTGCGGCCGGTGGAAGGGGGCTCAGGAAGAGTCGGGCCAGCCCGAAGACGCCGGCGACCACGACGAGGAGCAAGATCACGGCGAACATGGCGAGGTCGAGAAATCGAATGTCGCGGAGGACCTTGGGATGGGCGGAGTAGGTGCGGTCCAGCCGGACGGACGCGCGTCGGTACCTTGTCACGACCGGCTGTGCCGAGGCCCAGAATGTGCGGCGCAACCGGGGGAACCGAGGGAGCCAACGGAACCGTTCGTACGGCGACGGCACGCGCGGGACCTCGTGTCCGGTCGTCTCCATCCGAAAGCGCTCCGACCAGACGCCGAGGGGACGCCAGACGATCGTGTCGAGGGCCAAGACGACCGCGGCGAGGACGCCGATGCCGAGTGCGATGCCCGTGGCGTCGCCCGCGAGGCCCGCGTTCGTGATGAACGATCCGAGCCCGGGTCGGGTGTATGTCCCTCCGAATGCGGTGAACGTCTCGCTCGCCACAAGGAAGAACCAGCCGTTGCTCCACGAGAGGATCGAGTTATAGACGAGCTTCGGGATGGCCGCAGGCAACGCCAAGAGACGGAACCGGAGCATCCCGCGGAGGCCGAAGCTCGCCGCGGCGGCCTCGAGGTCCACGGGGATCGTCGTGAGGGACTCGTAGACCCCGAAGGCCATGTTCCACGCCATGCTCGTGAAGATGAGGAAGATGACCGCGAGTTCGATTCCGACGGGGCTGCCCTGAAACGTCACGACGAAGAACACGAGCGCCGCGGGAAAGAAGCCGAGGATCGGGACGGACTGCAGGACGTCGAGGATCGGGAGCATGATGACGGCGGCCCTCTTGTTCGTGGCCGCGGTGGCCCCGTAGGTGATCGCGAAGACCAAGGACAAGAGGTAGGCGAATACCATCCGTGTCGTCGAGAAGACCGCAAAGAGAGGAAGTTGTATCGCGTTCCACGCCGCTTGTGGATAAAAAACCGCGACGGCGATCGCAACGAGGATTGCGATGCTCGCGAGGATCCGGAGCCGCCCGCGGAGGCCGCGCATCTCGCCCGCAAAGGACGGGGGCTATATACGGGTTGTCGAGCGGCCCTCACACCCCGCCGAGGAACCGGGACAGGATCGCCTTCTGCGCATGCAGACGGTTCTCGGCCTGATCGAATACGATCGATTGGGGCCCGTCGATCACCTCGTCGGTGATCTCGAGTCCTCGATGGGCCGGCAGGCAGTGCATCACGACCGCGTCCTTCTTCGCGTGGTCGAGGAGGGCGGAGTTGACCTGGTACAGGCGGAACACCTTCTCGCGCTTCTCCTGCTCTTTCTCCTGGCCCATCGAAACCCAGACATCCGTGTAGACGACGTCGGCGCGTTGCACGGCTCCGACCGGATCGTCGACGACTCGAATCGTGGATCCGCTCTCTTTCGCGATGGCGCGTGCGGCGCCGAGGAGCTCGGCGTCGGGCTCGTAGCCGCTCGGGCAAGCCGCCGTCATGGCCATGCCGACGATCGCCGCCCCGAGGAGCAGCGAATTGCAGACGTTGTTTCCGTCCCCGACATAGGCCAGCTTCAGCTGCTTGAACGCGCCGCCCTTGTGCTCGAGGATCGTGAACAGGTCCGCGATGACTTGGCACGGATGTTCCTTGTCGTCGAGGCCGTTGATCACCGGGACGGTTGCATTCCGAGCCAATTCTTGGACGTTCTCTCGCTTGAATGCACGATACATGATGCCATCCACATAGCGGCTCAGGACCTTCGCGGTGTCGGAGATCGTCTCGCCGCGGCCAATCTGTAAGTCGTTCGGGCTGAGGAAGAGCGCATGGCCGCCAAGCTGGGTCATCCCGACCTCGAACGAGACCCGCGTCCGAGTCGAAGCCTTCTCGAACAGCATCGCGAGGCTCTTCCCGCGCAGCGGTTCGTATGGCTCCCCGGCCTTCGTGCGGTTCTTAATGCGCGCCGCGAGCTCGAGGAGGCCGACCAGGTCGTCCTTCACATCGAGGATCGAGACGAGATCGCGCTTCGCGCCCATGGACCGCCGGTCCATTCGAGGGTCCGTACAAAACACTTGTGCACGACCGCGCCGGAGGCGGAGCCATCAAATAAGCTCGGTCGAATGAGGGAGCGTGGAGCCGGTACCTTCGAGGGCCGCCGAGCGGCGGCGCCTTCAGGAAGCGGTCGCCGCGCGCAGGAGGAGAACGAGTATCCTCGCTGGCGTCCTTGGATTGGCTTTGTTGTTCGCGGGCGGCATCGGCGTCATCATCTCTCCGTCGAACTCGCTCGCGTTGATCGTCGTCATGAGCACTGGAATCGTGTTCCTGCTCGTGGCCTTTTTCCTGGCGCGAAACACGATTGTCGGACTTCGTGGAACACTCCGAAACAACTGAGCCTTCGTCGCATCAGCGTTGTCGTGCAGCAACGCGTTGGAGGACGCTCGCGTGCCGACTCGAGGACCGTCCCGATGGGTTGGCGAACAGCTCCGAAAAAAGCTCCTGGCCCGTCGCTCCTAGTCGATATGCGGTCACCCGCCGACCGTCCCGTTCGTAGGCCACATCGACGAGTCCCGCAGCCTTCAATACGCCCATGTGGTAGGCAAGGAGCCCGCTTTCGATCCGGACGGCCTTCGCGATTTCATGGAACGGCAGGCCGGGGGAATCGTGAATGAGGCGGAACGCACGCAGCCGGATCGGATTGTCGAGCGCGGTGTAGGCCCGGAGGCGGTCGAGAATCCTCGGGTCGGTGTCCTCCGTCTGGGACAGCTTCTTCATGAGGTCCACGATATTCTATGAGGTATAAATATATTTACTTCGTAATGTTCGGCGGTCGCAGAGCCTTGATTTCGCGATGGCGCTCCGCGAGCATCGGAATGAGGGCCTTCGCCGAGGGAACCGGCGCCTGCCGTCCGCCATCGACGGGGTACACATGTCCGTACCGGACGAGATGGGTCAGGTACAGATCCGAGAGGTAGCTCCCGGAGGGACTGTGCACCGGGTGGTACTCCGGTCGGACCAGAACCCGGAGTTTCGGCGCGATTCGGGGATTGGACGAGAACTGGCCGAACTCTGTCGCGGCGCCCCACGACTCGATGCTCAGGAACACAAGATCCACGTCGCTCCGTTCGAGGATGTCCTCCTCGATCACGGACGGTCCGATTTCCGGGGAAAAGTCGTCCTCGGGTACCAGTGCGACGATCCCCCGACTTCTCAAGACGTGCGCGACCGCTCGTCGCTCGTCGAGTCCGCGTCCGGAAGAGCCCAAGAGCATGACCAGCAGCCCGGATCGTTTGAGACGGTCCTCCATCGCTTCGCGAATCGCATGAACGCGTCGGACTGCGGTGCCCCCGCTCACGGCTCCCCTCGGCGGAGATCCGTCGCGCCGCTAGTTGAGCCCGTGTGCGAGAGGTGAGTGAAACAACTCTGACCGGTCGACGGTTCGCTGGATCGCGTTGAGCAAAATGCTATATTCCCCTCCCCGGTTGGGCGGCGTGCGGCCGGGATGGGCTAGCCTGGTTATGCTAGGGGACTGTGGATCCCTTGACGCGAGTTCAAATCTCGCTCCCGGCCCTCGCGCACGGCTTGCCCTTCCCTCGGTCTGGTCCTCTCGTCGCGAATCGCGGCATCTTCATGAGATCGGGTTCAGTTGTTCGGCCGGGTCGTCGTGAAGGTCGTTGTCTTCGGCGCGACGGGGGAGACCGGCCGCCTCCTCTCGGAACGAACCCTGCGGGCGGGCCACACGGTCACCGCCTTCGTGCGCGATCCGACCCGGATGCCCATCGTCCACGAACGGTTGCGCGTGGTCCGAGGCGACGTCCTCGACCCTCCTTCGGTTGATCGAGCGATTCCCGGCCACGATGCAGTCCTTTCGGCTCTGGGGAGCACGGCGCGCACTCCGGCGCCGGTTCTTTCCGACGGCGTGCGGCACATCCTCGATGGGATGGAACGGTCTCGCGTTCGGCGGATCGTGGTCCTCTCGGCGGTCGGCGCGCTGGGAGAGTCGGCCGGATTCGCCATCGGGAATGCGGGCCTGCGAATCTTCCGAATGTGGCTTCCGGAAGTCTACCAGGAGCATCGCAAGATGCTGTACGAACTTCGGCGGCGCGAACTCGAATGGATCGCGGTGCGCGCCGTCCTATTGACGAACGGTGCAGCGAAGGGTCGCTATCGCGTTGCGGTCGAAGG
>VBMA01000084.1 GCA_005878985.1 Methanobacteriota archaeon | reverse complement strand
ACTTCCGGTACGCGAAGGTGAAGATCCCCCACGGGAAGAAGCCCGAGTACGTCTGGCTCATGGAGAGCGCGGTGCCCGACGTCATGGCCCGCGCCGGGGTGACGAAATACTCCGTCGTCGAGACGAAGAAAGGGAGCGACCTCGTGGGGCTCGCATATGTCCACCCGCTTCGCGCGAAGCTTCCCTATCAGAAGTCCGCGAAGGGGGAATGGGTCCACAGGGTGGTTTCCTCCGATACTGTCGTGGCCGAGT
>VBMA01000107.1 GCA_005878985.1 Methanobacteriota archaeon | reverse complement strand
CCGGATGGCCCTGACGGCGGCCGAGTACCTCGCGTACGAAGTCGGGATGCACATCCTCGTGATCCTGACCGACATGACCAACTACGCAGAGGCGCTCAGGCAAATCGGTGCAGCGCGGGAAGAGGTGCCTGGTCGTCGCGGTTATCCCGGTTATATGTACACGGATCTCGCCACGATGTATGAGCGCGCCGGCCGCATCAAGGGAAAGAAGGGCAGCATCACGCAGATCCCGATCATGTCGATTCCGGACGACGACTGGACCCACCCGATCGCGGATCTCACCGGATACATCACCGAAGGGCAGATCGCGATCGCCCGGGATCTTCATCGCAAAGCAATCTTCCCGCCGGTCGATCCCCTCCCATCCCTCTCCCGCCTAATGGACGCCGGAATCGGGAAGGGACGCACGCGCGAAGACCACAAACAAGTTGCCGACCAACTCTACGCGGCGTACGCGGAGGGGAAAGACGTCCGCGGCCTCGTGGCCATCGTCGGAAAAGAGGCCCTCTCGGACCGTGACCGCAAGATGCTCGAGTTCGCGGACCGCTTTGAGCAGGAGTTCATCCGCCAGGGAGCGGAGGAAGACCGGACGATCGAGCAGACGCTCGAAATCGGTTGGGCGTTGCTCGCGACCCTCGATGAAGCCTGGCTCACGAAGATCGATCGGAAGACATTGGAGAGCTACCATCCCGCGCACCGCGGCAAGGCCCCCGAGGCCGCGAAAGAGGTCGTCGCCTGATGGTGCTCGTTCAATACAAGCCGACGCGGTCCCAGCTCCTCCAGCTGCGGCGGATTCGCCGGACCGCAGAGCGCGGGCACCGGTTGCTCAAGCTCAAACAGGACGCCTTGATTGTCGAGTTCTTCCGGGTGCTCGAACGGGCCAAAGCGGTTCGATCGAATCTCGTGGAGAAGTACCGGGTCGCCGAGGCCCGGATCGCGATTGCACGGGCGATCGAAGGATCCATCGGAGTGAAGTCCGCCGCCTTCGCCCTCACCGAGACGCCGACGCTGGACCTCAAGACGAAGAATGTCATGGGGATCGTGGTGCCGAAGATCGACGCGAAGGCCGTCCGCAAGACGATCGGCCAGCGGGGCTACGGGATCGTAGGGACGAGTCCCCGGATCGACGAGGCGGCGGAAGCCTACGAGAACCTCGTCGAGGACGTGATCACCGCGGCGGAGATCGAGACGACGATGCGCCGCCTGATCGAAGAGATCGAGAAGGTCAAGCGTCGCGTGAATGCGCTCGAGTACCGCGTGATTCCGGAGCTCAAGGCCACGGAACGGTTCATCCGTCAGCGCTTGGAGGAGATGGAACGGGACAATTTCATGCGGCTCAAGCGGTTCAAGTCCACATGATCGAGCGTCTCGCCAAGGTTTGGGATGATCCGGCCAATCGGGCAAAGCTGCTCTGGCGACTCTGGATTGTGTCGACCGGCTTCACGTTATTCGGCTTCGCCGTCATGTTCTATCTGGTTCTGTTTCCGCATCACTAGGCCGGCTCAGCTCGCCCGGCCTTCGTTGCGCGCGGGCCGATATCGGAGACGGGACACGAACCGATCCGAGAATTCCTTGAGGCCTTGGAGGTCCCCGGGATCCCCGCTCCACCGTGCGAAGACATCGCCGAACCGGCGCTCGAGATCGTCCATGAACCTCCGGAGGTCTTTCTTGGCCCACCGGGGAACCCGACCCGAGTAGACCGCCGCGAGATAGGCGTTCTTGCCCCGCTCGATCAACGCGGTCTTCGAGCCGAGTTCGAACCGCTTCAGGTTTCCATTCTCTTCCCGGTCGAAGTCCGTCAGGAAGCTGAGGATCGCGGTGAGCATCGCGGACAGGATGTCCTCATCCCGATCTGCCCGCATGCGGCGCGTGTTGTGCATCATGAGGCGACCCTCCTTGGACACCAGGAACACGTCGTCGATGGCGAACATCCGGCGGATCGTGAACTCGTATCCGGCGTATCCGAGGACCGAGGCGACCAAAGCCGCCAGGCCATATGGCGCGTATGGGATCGCACCGATATCCCACCAGGCCGGGGAAGGGGCGGGGACCCGTTCGTACACGAGTTCGACGCTTTCGAGGCTCGGGGCGGCTAAGCCGTCGCTGGTCCGGAGGGTGGCATTCCACCTGATTCGAGCGGTCGTGACGGTCCTCGAGAGATCGTCGCCTGCGGTGTACGACTGCCAATAGGTCCCGTCTCCGACGGAAAAAGAAATCGTGTTTGCGGGCGACCCGATCCAAGTTGCGTTGAGAGTCTTCCATCGAAACGGCTTGTCCATCTCCGGGATGGAGAAATCGGAGGACACGAGGAAGCCTTGAGCCGCCCGGTGGCGAGTCTCGAGGTCCATGCTGCGGAGGACCGCCGTCCGGCTCGCGTTCGTCGTCGTCAGATCGATGCGGACCTGGACGAACGCCGCCGGGGGCATTCGCGAAAGGTACGTCCCTCCGCCAGACCAGGTCTGCCAGGCACTCCAGGTCGCGCTTCCGGGAATCGAGTCGTTCCCGACGCGAAGATCGGTCTGCGCCGACGTGGATCCGCTCAACGCGACCGACCAGGTCACGTGGAAAAATTCGGAGGCCACCCCCAGCGAGACGGGCATCGAGAGGTAAGTCCCGTTATGGCGATCCGGGAACGCGACGCTCACGTTGTCGATCCCCGCCTCGACAGAGGAGGCGCTCGTGTTGTTGAGCACGACCTCGAGGCGAACGCTCACGTCGTATGCGCCCGGCCCCGTAGTGGCGGGGGAGATGTCCGCCACGAAGCCGTTCCAGCCTGGGCCCGGCGGGCCCGTGAAGATGCGTTCGAAGGAACTCGACGGACCGCTGACCTTCACGAATCCGGTTGCGCTGACCACGCCGGAAGCAATCGCGAGGGACCAGTTGAACCGGAGGACCGCACTCCCCGCTACCGGGGAGGTCGCATTCGATTTCACGAACGTCTGCTGAATGCGAGCCGTCTCGTCGAACCGTTTCGCGTTTCCGACGCGGAGGTCATCGAAGTACACCGTCGTCCGCGGCACGTTTTGACCGTTCACTTGGAGCGTCAAGCTCGACAGGGCGTCGCGCGACGGCCCGAATTCCGTGAGGTCGACGGCCACCTCCTGCCATCCCGGCCGCAACAATTGCTCGGTGGTATTCTCGAGCGTCGTCCCCACGAACGCGGCGATGTTGAAGGTCAGGGGCGGGCTCACATTGAGCGGAAGAATCCAGAGGACCAGACGGTCGTATGCCGACCAGTTCAAGGGTGGCCCGGCATGCAACGCGCCCGCGGAAGAGCGGGGCGACGACGGGAGAGAGAAGTTCAGCCCCAGCATGCCGGTTCCCTCTTTGACGTCGCCGGTGGAGTTCGTCCAGATCTGGCTCCCGGGTGAGTTGAACCATCCCGCGGTCGAGTTGAGGCCATCCCAGAGAGAGTCGGTCGAAGGGGAGGCATGACGGAAGATCGCAGAATCGTTTTCCCATACCACGGTCACGTTCCCGCCCGCGCTCGGCAGAAAACTCCAGGGCGCGGCAGTCGAGAAATTTCCATCGGCGACGAAATTCCTTGGGTCCGCTCGAAGGCTGACTCCATCGGCGTCGAAGGAGAGATTGGAGGCGACACTCGCGTTTGCCGCGAAAGCGGCAGCTCCGGCCCAGGTCAGGTTGTGCGATTTCCAGGGAAGGGTCACGTTGCCGTTCGCGAGCTCGACTCCTTGGAGCAACAGGCCATCGGTCGTGTTCATGCGCCATGTGACGGTATGGGTGCCGTCGCCGTTGTCGCGCACCCTCGGAAGATCGGCGGAGACAGGGGCTGCGAGGGCAGCCGTCACGCTGAATAACGCGACGGCCATCAGAATCATCACGGCGCACTTTCGCCTATTGATGGGCCTCTCCGCGACCATGGCCGTACTGTTCCGCCTTCCGTCCCCGGCCCGAGACCCGTTGCTAATTGCAGCGCGCCTCGCGAGGCGACGCTGTCGGGAGCGCGACCATCCGGCCGTGCGTACTTAATGATTTCGAAAAATCCGTTCTCATGATTGGAACAGCCGTCGCACCGTCGCCCAAGTCTACGCGAGCTGGAGCTGCCGTTCCGCGACGAGTGCTCCGAGTCGAAGGAACGTGTCCTCGACCCGCTCGCCCGTCTTCGCCGAGGTGAAGAAGAACTCGGCGTGGTACGCTTTCGCGAACGCGGCGACGTCGATCTCGCGGAACCGCGCGTTCGCGGTGAGGTCGGACTTGTTCACCGCGATCAGGATGGGCACCTTTCCGACGACGTCTTCGACGCCATCGATCCAATCATCGAGGTTGTCAAGGGTCCGACGTCGCGTGAGGTCGGCCACGGCGAGGATCCCGTTCGCACCGTAGAAGTACGCGTCCTTCAGCAGTTCTCGGAATCCTTTCTCCCCCATGATGTCCCAGATCGTGATGTCGATGTCCACGAGGAGATCGTATTCCGGCAGGAGGATGCGGGCTTCCTTCTTCGTGACGTGCGTCCCGAGCGTCGTGAGGTATCCCTCGTCATACATGTTGATCGTGTACCGGCTGATCAACGAAGTCTTCCCGACCCCCTTGTCCCCGACGAGACAGACCTTCGACTTCAGCTGCTTCTGCTTCGTCATCCGACATCCTCGCCCGGAACCGCGGCCCGACTTCGACGCTGCGTACTTAACGATTCGCGCGTTGTTCTCCGAGTTGATTCATGTCGCGACCGCGATGCCCTCCCGCTGGAGGACCATCGTGCCGAGCCGCCGGAAGAGGACCTCCACGTTCTCCCCCGTCTTCGCCGAGGCGTAGAAATACGGCGCCTCGAACGCCCGCACGGCCTGCTCGATCTCCTTGTCGCCGTACAGGATCATGACCTCGTCCTTCAAGTCGATCTTGTTGACCGCATAGACGACCGGGATCTCGCCGACGACGTTGAAGACGCTCTGCACCCAGTCGTCGAGCTCCTTGAGCGTCGAGTACCGCGTGAGGTCGCAGACCGCGACCACTCCCTTCGCGCCGTGGAAGAACGCTTCCTTGAGGAGATCCCGGAAGCCCTTCTCCCCCATGATGTCCCAGACCGTCATGTCCATGTCGATTTTCGTCCGGTCCCGGGTCTCGAACGTCATCTCGCGCTTCGAGACCTTCGCCCCGAGCGTCGTGATGTATCGGTCGTCGAACTCGTCCTGGACGAACCGCCGGATCAGAGAGGTCTTGCCGACGGCCGCCTCGCCGATCAGGCAGACCTTCGTCTTGATGCGCTGGGCTTCGGGCATCGGGGGCGTCCGTCGGATTCGCCTTGGATTACTTAAAGGGTCCGCCGAATCCCGCGTCCGAAGGAACCTTTTTCTCCGTCGTCCTCTTGAGGGCCTCGATGCGGATCGAGCACCGCCTCATCTTGGCGCTCGACATGACCGACCCGAAGCGGGCGGTCGAGCTCGCCACATCCGTAAGACCACATGTCGATGCGGTCAAGGTGGGATGGCCGCTCGTCCTGGCCGGCGGCCTCGACGTTCTTCGGACGCTCGCGAAGTCCGGCTATGTCCTGTGCGATTTCAAGATTGCCGACATCCCGTACACGAACCGGCTCATCGTCGAGCAGGCGGTCGACGCGGGCGCATCGGGAATCATTTGCCACGGCTTCGTCGGGGAAGACTCGGTGCGGGCGTGCGTCGATGCCGCAATGGGGAAGGACGTGTTCGTCCTGGTCGAGATGAGCCATCCCGGGGGTGTAGAGTACACCGCGAAACACGCAGAGGACCTCGCACGCCTGGCGACCCGTGCGAATGCCACCGGGATCGTCGCGCCGGCGACACGCCCGGAACGCGTGAGCGCGCTGCGTGCAATCATCGGCCGGAAACAGATTCTCGCCCCCGGGGTCGGGGTCCAGGGAGGGAAGGCCTCCGAGGCGATCGCAGCGGGCGCGGACGCCGTCATCGTTGGGCGGGCGATCTATGAGGCCGCCAATCCTGCGGCGGCCGCAACCGCCATCGCCACCGAGATCCGATCGGTCGTCTCGCGGTAGATGGGCGGCCAAGCGGTGATCCGATGAAGATTACGCCTCTTGCGGCGGAAAGCCTCGGCGCGCGATCCATGGCGACGCTCGTCGAGACCCCGGACATCACCATCCTTCTGGACCCAAGCGTCCGACTTGGCCCGTACCGGTACGACCTGCCTCCCCATCCGACCGAGCGGTCGCGACAGAAGGAGTTGTGGCAGGTCATCCGGGGCGCCGCGAAGAAGGCGGACGTCCTCACGGTCAGCCACTACCATTTCGACCATCACAATCCTGCGGCGCCGTCCATTTTCCGCGGCAAGCTCGCCTTCCTGAAAGACGGGAAGTTCCACATCAACCGGAGTCAGCGGGAGCGTTCGAGCGCGTTCGTCCGCAAGCTGAAGTCGTATCCGAAGACGATCCAGGTGGCGGACGGGAACCAGATGGACTTCGGCGGGACCGAGCTCCTCTTCTCGCCGGCGGTGCCCCACGGCTACGATGATGAACTCGGGTACGTTGTGATGACACGGATCGCCCAGGGACACGAAGTCTTCGTCCACACGTCGGACGTGATCGGCCCGCCCCTGAAGGAACAACTCTCGTTCCTCATCGATGCGCAGCCGACGGTCCTGTATGTGGACGGCCCGATGACGCACATGCCCGAACACTATCCGCAGGAACACACGAAACGGTCCCTCGCACACCTCGTCCGAATCCTCCGGACAACGGACGTCCGGACGCTCATTCTGGATCACCACATCCTCCGGGACCGAGAGTGGCGGTCTCGCATCGCGCCGGTCTTCGAAGCGGGGAAGGAGCATGACGTCGCGGTGTTGACCGCGGCCGAGTTCGCGGGTAAGCCGGTTGACCAACTTGAAGCGAACCGCGACAAGCTGTACGGAATCGAGCCGACCCCGAAAGGCATAAGTGGCGCAGGTCCTTCGGAGCAATGAGATGGCGAAGGAGCATCACTGCCCGGTCCACGGTGCCCAGCCGTGCAATGCGTCGGGTGGCATCATCCATGTTTGTCCGATTGGCTACGAGCGCTGGGACGAGGTCGTCGAGGAGAAACCGGCGCCGGCACCGGCGCCCCCGAAACCCGTGGCACCCACTCCCGCAGCCTGACCATGACCGGTCCCTCTTCCGCCGGATCGCCGCGGGCGGAGGACGGGATTCGGGCGACGCTCGCCGAGGTCCGCCGGGAGATCGCATGTGGGGTCTGCCGCGGGGACATCAAGCGCTGTCGCCTCGCCATTTGTCCGTATCTGGGCCGGGTCCGCGACTGGTTCGAGGAGCGGCGGGATCTGCAGACGACGAACCTGTTTGGCGCGTCCCCGCCGAGTGCGTTCGTCGGTTCGTGGGGCTACCCGAAGGTCCTCGTGGGACCGCTCGTCCCTCCGGTGCGAGACGAGGACACGTCGATCCTCGACGCTTCGGAATCGTGGCTCTCGTACGAACTTCCGGAGATCCTGCGATTCCGGCTCACGCTCGTCCGCGGGAAAGCCCCCCGCCGGGTCGCGGAAGCCCGTGCGCCCGACTCGATCCTTTCGACCGTGCAGGAGGCCGCCATGGCCTCGAAGCCGATCGACACGGAGATGTGGTTCACGAAAAAGCCGACCCTGGTGAGTCCGTTCTCGAGTCGAGCACCGCCGAGCGGACCGAGCGCGGACATCGCGAAGGTCGACCTCACGTCGAACCCGTCGGTCCCGAGGCGCGTCGACGACCTGGTATCGGACACGGATCTCCGGGCGGGGGCGGCCGTCGCCGACCTCTACGACCACGGGATCTCGCAGAGCCATATCACCCGCGTCTTTTCCGTCGGCTTGCTGGGGACAAAGGACCGACGGCGGCTCGTCCCGACCGAGTGGTCGATCACCGCGGTCGACGACATCCTGGCGAAGAGCCTCGTCCGCGAGGTCCGATCGTTCCCGTGGATCTCGGACTTCGAGGTGACGAGCGCGAGCGGACTCGCGAACAACGTCGCGGTCCTGATGTTCCCGCAGGCGTTCATGTTCGAGGGACTCGAGGCCTGGAACCTGGCGGCGAACCCGACGCCGGCCCACGACCATGAGTTCGCGGGAGGCCGGACGACCTATCCGGACCAGATCGCAGGGGCGTACCACGCGACCCGCCTGCCGGTGCTGGAGCATCTCGCGTCCCGCCGCCGTCAAGCGGGCGCCATCGTTTTCATGGAGGTATACGACGACTGGGTGCCCCTCGGCGTCTGGCGCTATCGCGAGCTCGCGCGGGCGGCCCTCCGAACGAAACCCGCACGGTTCGCGAGCCTCGACGCGGCGGAAGCCGAATTGGGACGGCGTTTGCGCCTTCCGCTCGAGAATTGGTGGCGTTCGAGCATCCTGCGTGCCTACCTTCGAGGCCAGCGCCGGATCACGGGCTACGCATAAGCCAGGTCGGGCCATCGGACCCCGAAGAAAGACCTCGACCTCGGTTTAGAAGTGGGGCTTCGGACAAATGCCCCGGTCAGGAGGGCACCGCGGCTCACTTCCTTCGTAGCCAGAGCAACCTTCTAGTCTAACTCACGTTCTCGCCCCGCGTGGACTCGGGCGCGAAGCATCTCGTCGAGCTGAAGGCACGGTACGAAGACCTTGGCAAGGCGCGGGCGCTCCTCTCGGGTGCAGAACGCGTCGGGTCGTTCCTTCAGGTCGATACCTACTTCTCCCTCGGCGAGCGAAGGCTGAAGTTGCGGGCAGTCGAAGGCGCGAAGGAAGGGCAGCTCATCTATTATGAACGGCCTGACACGAGTGCCGTGAAAGAGAGCCGAGTCCTGCTCGCCTCGTTGCCCGATGCCGCGACCGTCCGCGAGATCCTCGGACAGGTCCTCCCGGTGAAGGCGGAGGTCCGCAAGACGCGGGAGGTGTATCGCCTCCATGGCGTCCAAATCCACCTCGACGTGGTCACCGGACTGGGCAAATTCCT
>VBMA01000083.1 GCA_005878985.1 Methanobacteriota archaeon | reverse complement strand
GCGATGCTCGGCCGCGCGACGATCGACCCGGAGGCCCTCCGACGGGTGTACCTCCTCACGAAAGGGTGCCCGCTCTACCTTCGGGCGATCCGCGAAGGAGACGAAGAGACGCTGCGGGCCCACAGCCGCTTCACGAAGGCGGAGATCCGCCTTTTGATCTACTCGGGCGGCTTGGCGCGCTGAGTCCGCGGCACTTCGGAAAGGGATTCCATCAGTCGCTCGGCGTAGCTCTTCGTGCCGGCCGCTTTCCGGATCGCGTAGAGGACCTGCAAGACGTCCCGCTCCGGATCGCGGACGAGGATTGGCAGGACCGAGCACGAGACGCGCACCCCGTCCCGGGCCCGAAGGCTGAGCACCTTCGCCGCCGGCACGGCTCCGCCGCGCTCTTTCGTCCACGCGACATCCGCTTCCGCTTCCGTGATCTCGAAGACCTCGTACACCCGCCGGCCGCGGATCTCGGAGTTCTGCCAGCCCAGCAGCGCCTCCGCTCCGGGGTCGAGGTGCACCATCCGACGGTCCCGGTCGACGATGAGGAGGCCGTCCATCAGCGCGCCGACGAGCGCGTCGAACCGACGTCGTTCCAGGTCGAGCTTCCCGACGAGTTCCGAGGTGTTCAAGGCGATCGCGAGTTCCGTCGCGATTCCCTGGACGACATTGATCTCCGTCGAGGTGAACAGGTGAGGCGACCGGGTGTCGTCGAGCCAGAGGCTGCCGAGGAAGCGACCGCGGCATGCGAGCGGCACGACGAGCGCGGTCGTGACCCCGAGCCGTTTCTGGACGAACGCCGGCAGCATTGCCTCGGGCGACGGCTCCTTGAGGAGGGCGGGAAGCCGCAACGACACGATGCGGTGGGCGAGACGGGGGATCTCGGCGACCTGGATGCGGAGGCCTTCGAACGGCGTCGGCACGCCGCCGGGCCCGAACGCGGCGAGCGTCCGGAACTCGCGGGCCTGCTTGTCGTACCCGAGCACCGCGCACCGGTCGACGCCGACCAGGCCGGGCGTGATGCGCACGATGGCGGCCAGGAGCTCCTCGGGGTCCGTCAGGTCGCCGGCCATCTCCGCGACGCCCAGGAGTGCGGCGAGAATCTGCTCTTCGTCGACCTCGTCTCGATTCGGCAACGCCCGCCCATTTGAGAGGACGCGATAAGAAACTTTGCCGCTTGTTATCAGGGCGGCGCCGGCCGCAAAACCGCTTTAACGCCCGCACCGGTTCCGGCGTCCATGGAACGCGCCCGGGTGGGCCTCGCAGTCCTCGGTCTCGCGTTCGCCGTCGCCGGCGTCGTGGTCGCCTGGACCGTCGACAAGTTCGCCGGACTCGCGGTCCTGGTGATCGGCGCGTTCCTCCTGTTCCTGCCGTTCATGCGATCCTCCGGAGACGAATGAACTTTTAATATCGAGGTCGCAGTGCGGCCGGCGTGTACCGCGTCTTTCGCGTGCCGCCGGCGAAAGCCTCGCAGGCGGACGTCGTGTGGAAGGACGACGTCGTGAGCCGACAGAGCATCACGGCGAGGGAGGCGAAGAGCCTCGGGATGACCGGGGACGACCGGTATGTCCTCATCGAAGGGAGCGAGGCGGGGATCGCCCGCGCGACCGAGCTGCTCAAGGACATCGCGAAAGCCCTCGGGGGCCTGGAGGCGGAGACCGTCTATCGTCGATTTCGGGCCCAAGACGAAGAGGCCGCGTCCGGGATGGGCCTGATCTTCGGACCGTGAGGCCTAGGCGACCACGCGCTGTTCCACGGGCGGAGCGGTCGCGGTCCGCGGGAACGGGTCGAGCTCCCGCTCGAGCCAGGCGATCATCCGCGGGTTCGTGCCGCGAGGATCCGCGAAGACGACGAGGATCGCGTTCCGCATCGCCGTCTCCTCATGGAGGTCATCGA
This sequence comes from Methanobacteriota archaeon, assembly GCA_005878985.1. Classification (GTDB taxonomy): domain Archaea; phylum Thermoplasmatota; class Thermoplasmata; order RBG-16-68-12; family RBG-16-68-12; genus RBG-16-68-12. Next base: position 27,435 of record VBMA01000083.1, on the reverse strand, counting down.
CGAACCGGAGCACGCGCTCGACCCCCGAGTGGACGACGAGGGGATCGAGGCAATCGACCACGAGGGCCCCAGGTCCGCGCTCGTCGAAGAACGTGGTCGCCGCGGTCCGGAGGTCCTGGAGCCGACGGGGGTCCGCGGTACCCATGGCGCCCGCAAGCGTCGTCACGCGGATCAGGTCGCCGCCGTCCGGAGGGGCTGACACCGCCCGGCTGGTGATCCAGAGAAACGGGGTATGGGCCTCGGCGAGGACCCGCACGAACGAAACCGCGGTATCCTCTGGGTCCGTGGCGAGATAGCCAAGGCCCCGCTTCAGCGACAAGCCGATGACACTCCCCCCTAATGCGCGTGCAGAAGGGCTGACTCGGATGGGCCCGATTTGTCTTAAAGGCCGCGGTCTGATTTCGCGGATGGGAGCTGGGCACGACGCGGACTACATGGATCGGATCTTGTCCGCGATGAAGGCGCGGACGTCCGGATTGTCGGGGATGGTGAGGGAACGCTTGAATCGCTCCGACTTGTCCGGAAGATAGTAGCCTCGCGACACGGAGATGAATTCGCTCATGCCTTCGGAGGTCGTCGCCCGCTTGCGCGCGACCTCGAGGAAATTGTTCCGTCCGAAGTTGACCTTCTCCGCGTGGATCGTCTCGAATTGCACGTCATCGTTCCTCCGGCCTTTTTCCTCGTATTCCATGCGATCACCTTGACTGCGTCCGACGTCCCTGCCGCGAGGGACGGAGGGCCGCGCAACGGTCCGGTCGACATGAATCTTCTCGGCCGACCGCGATGCGAATCGAGTCAGCCCCGCTCTTGCACCGCACCGTTAAATAGCGCGGGGTCCTCGTGTGCGCTCGGATGCAGTGCGCTCGCTGCGGCGCCATTTTCGAGGGTCGTTTCTGTCCTCGGTGCGGCGCGCCGGCGATGGCGGTGCCCGCGGCCTCGATGGGCTGGCCGTGCCCCCGCTGCGGCACCCTCTTCCGTGGAAATTTCTGTCCCCGCTGTGGCCTTCCGACGGCCGCGTGGGGCTACCGGCCGCCTCCGCCCCCGTCCGGAGGCCGGTCCGTCCTCTCCGTGCTCTGGACCCTCGCGTTGGTCGGCTTCATCATCTTCGTGATCACGGATTTCGCCGCCCTCGTGGCCGCCCCGGCATTTGTCGTGCCCGGGATCCAAGCGATCCGCTCCGGGCAAACCGTGAACAGCGGCCTGGACTTCGACACGGGCAACTGGACCTTCAACCAGTGGGGGAGCAGCTCGGCAGCGACGTACCGGGGCGCTGGCGGCAATCCCGGCGGCTTCCTGGAGATGAGCTTGCCAAGCTCGGGTGCCCAGGGCTACTGGTGGCAGGCATTCAATGTCGAAGGCTCCGTTCCGTTTACGGGAGCCGTCCACCTTGACATCGAAATTGCCGGGGGCTTGACCTCCGGCCGACTCGTCGTTGCCGTCGATAGTTCGAACTCGGTCCCCGATCCGAACTTCGCAATTGGAATCGTCCAGTACTCCGGACCGACGGCGTCGTGGACGGCCGCGCCGCGGTTCCTTGCGGATGCGCGCCTCGCGGACCCGGGCGTGTATTATCTGAAGGTCGCATTCATCGCCGATAGCGCGACGAGCCCGGTCACGGTCGGCTTCGACAATATGCGGCTCGGCTGGACCACCGACGCGGCCGTCGTCGTGTACGTCCCCGCCCCCGCTCCCATCGTCGTGGTGTTCACGCAGGACCAAGCGCTCTTCATCACGTATTTCGCGTTCATCGCCGCGGTAATCTTGTTCGCCGCGGGCTTCCACCTCGTCCGCGAGCGACGGGAGATCTGGACCGCTTTCCGCGCGCCGCTCGAGGCGATCGGGACGCGGCTCAAGAGCCGAAGCGCCTGGATCGCCCTGGGCCAAGTGTGGATGGCGGTGACGTTCTTCCAAGTCCTGTTCCTCTACCTCGTGCTCGCCGCGGGCATCAATCCGTCGTCCCCCGTCAACCCGACCCCGCGGACGGCGTGGTTCTGGCTCTTCGAGCTCGCGAACGCGGGGGTGTACGAAGAGTTCGCGTTCCGCCTCCTGTTGATCGGCCTGCCGATGGCGATCGGATCCGTGGCCCTGCGGATTCTCGAGGTGAACCGCCACGGGGTCGCAGGCGGCCCGGGCGCGGCGGGGCGGTACATCGCGGGAGCGTGGCGATACCTCCTTGGCGGGGCCGTCCGGCGGGACTCGTCGAAGGAGACGCTCGTGGCCTCGTGGGCGTTCCTCATCGCGAGTTCGGCGATCTTCGGACTCGCTCATGCGCCGGGCTGGGGTTGGTGGAAGGTCATCCCGGCCATGGTCGCGGGCCTCGGGTTCGGATACCTGTTCCTCCGTCACGGGATCGGCGCCGCGATCTTGGCGCACTTCGTGAATGACTATGCGGCCGCCCTGAGTTACGAAGGCTTCGGCGGCGAGGCGTTCATCCTCTTCCTGAACCTGCTGTTCCTCGCTCTGGCCATCGCGGGAGCGGGCTTCTTCGCTTGGTACGCGGTCGTCGCCGGGAGGCACCTCCGCACGCTCATCGAGCGATTCCGGCCGCCCGTTCGGGCTGTTGCCGTCCCGGGGCCGTCGGCGCCGTACCTGTCGGCGATGCCGCAGCCCACGCCGGCCCCACCGGATCCGGGGGCGCCGCCGCCCCCCGGGCAAATGTGGTCCGCCCCCGCGTCTGCCGGGCCCCCCGCCGTCGCGGGCCGCAATGCCGGCCGCATCCCGAGGGAATACACGCCGTCGTACGTCCCGCCCCCCTATGGATATCCGCCGGTTCGATTCCAATGCCCGTACTGCGCGTGGGTCGAAGCCAAGTACGATGCGGGCCGGTTCACCTGCACGCGCTGCGGCCGCACGGCCTAGGTCTTCGGCGCGACGGTGCTCTGTGCGATGTAGTCGATGGCCGCCTCGAGGTCATCGGATTCGATCTCGACGACGATGTCCCCGAGGGGCGAGGAGGCCGCGAAGTTCACGACCCCGACGAACGCGGCCTGCTTGCTCAAACTCACTCTGGTGCGATTCTCCCGACGGCCGGCGACCAACTGGCGCCTCGCCGTGTCCCGGATCCGCTGATTGCGGATCAGCTCCCGGAGCCGGTCCAGGTTCTCCGTCGTCCCGCCGATGCGGTGCTCCGTCGTCTCGATCCGAAGGTCGGGGAACATATTCCGCAGCGCGCGCATCACCTTCTCCGAATTTTCCGTCGGGTGGATCGGCGTTTCGACCCGGACGCGGTGCACCCCACCCGATTCGTCGCGTCGCCTTTAATTTTCTCGGGATGTCTCGGCATCGCGACGAAGGTATTTTGACGGGCTCACCGCAATGGCCCCCGGAATGCGCGAGGACCTTTTGGCGTTCGTAAGCAATCGCGGCACGCTGCTCGAGCCGGACGCCGTCGAGTTCCTCCTCACCCAGGACGACGCGGTCAAGCGCCTCGAGGCGTTCCTCGAATCGTGCCTGGAGACCCCGTTCGTCGTCACCCTCGACGACGTGATGCACGCCGGGGAGATCGCCCGCAAGGCCGCGGTCCAGGTGTCGATCCGCACGCCGACCGAGACGAACCTCGCGGCGACGTTCATCCCCGCCTCGTTCCGGCGCCTCGGCGAGAGGGCCGACGACCATGACTCGGAGGTGCGGATCCTCCGGGACATCACGGGCCATTCGACGTGCGAAGGGACCCTCGCCGACTTCACGCGGTACTTTCGGCATCGGTTCCAGGTCCTCCGGAGCATGCTCCGGTCCCGCCACGAGCTGGCCGGGGCCCAGGAGATCGCAAAGGCCCGACGGTCGACGCGCGAGGTGCAGATCATCGGCATCGTTGCCGACGTGCGGACGACGAAGAACGGCCACCGGATCCTGGAGATCGAGGACGAGGCGGACCGGATCGCGGTCCTGCTGCCGTCGGATTCGGCCGTCGCCTCCGAGGTCGCGGTCATGGACGAGGTCGTCGGCGTCGTGGGGACCGTCAACGACCGAGGGCTCGTGATCGCCCGATCGATCGTCCGACCGGATCTGCCGACGGTCAAGGCGTTCCGGGGCACGCGCCACCATGTCCGCGCCGCGTTCATGTCCGACATCCACGTCGGGAGCCGGACCTTCCTCGAGGACAAGTGGTCGAAGGTGTCCACCTGGCTCGGCGGGGCGGACGAGGTCGCCGCGTCGATCCGCTACCTCGTGGTCAGCGGGGACGTCGTCGACGGCATCGGCGTCTATCCGCGGCAGGACGAGGAACTCGCGATCGACGATATCTACGGTCAATATGAGGCGCTCGCCCGGATGGTCGCGGAGCTCCCGGACCGCATCACGGTCGTCATGCTCCCGGGGAACCACGATGCCGTGCGGCCCGCGGAACCGCAACCGGCCTTCCCGACGTCCATTCAACACCTCTTCGACTCGAACGTGATCTTCGCGGGGAACCCGTCGCTCCTGAGCCTCGGGGGCGTCCGCGTGCTGGCGTACCATGGCCGGAGCATGGACGACTTGGTCTCCGCGATCCCCGGCATGAGCTACGCGCGTCCGATCGACGCGATGAAGGCCATGCTCCGGATGCGCCACCTCGCGCCGATCTATGGAGGCAAGACGCCGATCGCGCCGGAGGCGGAAGACCACCTGATCATCGAGGAGGTCCCGGACATCTTCGCGACGGGCCACGTGCACGCCGCGGGCGTGGACCAGTATCGCGGGGTCGTCCTCGTGAACTCGTCGACGTGGCAGGCCCAGACGCCGTACCAGAAGATGCGGAACATCGAGCCGATGCCCGCGCGCCTCCCGATCGTCGACCTGGCATCGGGGGCGGCGATCATCCGCGAATTCTGAGGGCCGGGAAAGGTTCTTCGACGCAGCCGCCGTTCGGCGCGGCCGTGCGCATCGCGGCGGTCGGGGATGTCCACGGACACGAGAACCTGCCCGCGGTGACCGCCGATCTCCGTCGGCTCGGACCGGTCGATCTGTTCCTGCTCGCGGGCGACACGACGGACCGGAATGACCTCGATGCGTTCGGCGACGTCGTGCGGACGATTCGAGCGCACGTGACTGCCCCGGTGTGGGCCGTGTTCGGGAACAACGAGTACGCGAGCGACCATCCCGCCTACGTCGCCCGATTCGCCGACGCGTTCGGCGTGCGGTTCCTCCAGGACGAGGCGGCCGTGTTTGAATCGCCGAAGGGGAGCGTCCGCATCATCGGCAGCGTCGGCAGCCTGGACCGGCCGACCTGGTGGCAACGGAGGAACCTGCCCCGGGTCGCCGAGGAATACGAGCGGCGGGTGAAAGTCCTCGACGGGCTCCTGGCGGGGAACGGCCCGCGGATCCTCCTGACGCACTATCCGCCCACCTACGTGACGATGGGCGGCGAGAAGGAAGAGTGGCGGCCGGAACTCGGCTCGAAGGCGCTCGAGTCGGTCCTCCTGCGGCGGCGACCGACGCTCGTGATCCACGGGCATATTCACAAGGGGATCCCATCGGGCGAGCTCCGTCCACGGTTCGACCGGTTGGACGATTTCGAGGGGGACGTCGCACCGATCCCGGTCCACAACGTTGCCTATCCGGTCCGCCACGCCGTCTCCGCGATCGACGTGTGAGGTCCGTCCGCGTGGGGTTTATACGGATTCCCATCCTTGGCCAAAGGGCCCATGCCCCGCGACCGTCCGCGAGACGAGGATGACGAGGAAGAGGCCGAGAACTTCTGGAAGGGGCTGGCGCGGGACCTCCTGGTCGCGGCGATCATCGTGGTCGTCTTCCTCGCCGCGATCTACCTCTACACGGGGGTGTGGCCGCCCCTCGTGGTCGTCGAGAGCGCGTCGATGCAGCACTCGGACCAGGAATCGTTCCTCGGCGTCATCGACACGGGGGACATGGTGTTCCAGCAGGCTGCCCCGACCCGCGCGGATGTCGTCACGTACCTCGAGGGCCGGGCGACCGGCTACGCGACGTACGGGGACTACGGCGACGTGATCATCTTCCGCCGAGCGGGCAACCCGACGCCGGTCATCCACCGGGCCATCATGTACATCACGCTGTATGCGAACGGCACGGCGAGCGTTCCGGACCTCGCGGGCATCTCGAATTGGACGGCGACCGGGGACACGGGTCCCACGACGACCCCGTTCTACTTGCGCTCCGTGACGATCAATGCGATGGGGTTCCGGCATGATTTTGGAATCCGGTTCGACTTCGCGAACTTCGGCGGCTTTGGCGCGCGATCCGGCTACATCACGATGGGGGACAACAATGCACCCGGGTATGACACGAGTTGGCTCCCCCGCCAGGGGGACATCATCGGCCGGGCCCGCGGCGAGATCCCCTGGTTTGGCCTCTTGAAGCTCACACTTCAGCCGACGGACTCGTGTTGCGCGGGCTGGGGTGACGAGGGTGGCCTCAGCGACCAAGGCGCACCGAAGAACAGCTGGGACAGCCTGCTCGTGAGCCTGCTCTTCCTCCTGGCCCTGCCGTTCATCCTCGAATTCGCCATGCGCGGATGGACGAAGTACGTCTCGCCCCGCCTCCCGGAGATTCGCTGGCCCTGGAAACGGCGGACGAAGCCCGCGGCGACGGAGGGAGACCCCCCGGAAGCCGACGCGGAATCATCGGACGAAGAGCCCTGGGAATAAGGAACCGCGAGCTAGAGAAGCGTGGTCTGAACTTTGAGGCGGTAACCCCGGGCCTCCGCGAGGATCTCGTCCTTCTCCAGGACTTTCTTCACGTCGAGGGCCGGCACGGAGGCCTGGATCTCTTTCGTCCGCCCGCCGCGGCCGAACGATCGGACGCGAGCGTGGACGAGGCCGAGCATGTCCAGCTCCGAGATGAGGTCCGTGACCCGGCGCTGCGTCAGCGGGGTCACGCCGGTCTTCCGTGACAGGTCGCGGTACGTCGTATAGACCTCGCCCGTCGTGAGCTTCGTGTTCCCAATCTCCTCGTTCAGGAGGATGCCCAGGAGGATGAGCTTCGACTGCGTCGGGAGGCTCTTCACCGCCTCGATGACCGTGTCGAGCTCGATCTTGTTCTTCGCCCGCTGCACATGCTCCTCCGTGATGTGCTCCTCCCCTTGGCGTTCGGCGAGCTCCGCGCTGACCCGCAGGAGGTCGAGGGCCCGCCGCGCGTCGCCGTGCTCCTGCGCCGCGAGGGCCGCGATCAGCTGGAGCACGCCATCCGCCGCGGTGCCGTTCTCGAACGCGAGCCGCGACCGTTCGGCGAGGATGTCGTACAGCTCGTCCGCGTTGTACGGCGGGAAGACCATCTTCTCGTCCGCGAGGCGGGAGCGGACCCTCGGGTCGAGGTACTCCGTGAAGGTCAGCTCGTTCGAGATGCCGATCAGCGAGACGCGCGCCTTCGACAGGTCGTCGTTGATCTTCAGGAGCTGGTACAGGATGTCGTCCCCGTTCTTCTGGACGAGCTTGTCGATCTCGTCCAGCGCGACGATCACGACGCGCTTCTCCTCGTCGAGCTTCTCCAGGAGCAGGCTGTACACGCGATCCGTCGACAGGCCCGTGAACGGGATGCGCTGATGGAAGTTCTCGATGAACTTGTTCCCGATCGACTGGAGCACGCCGTACGGCGTGTCGACGATCTCGCAGTTCAGATAGAGGTACTGGACCATCCGCGCTCCGTCGGCCTTGCGGAACTCGTTCTCGATGTACTTGACGACGGCCGTCTTCCCGGTCCCCGTCTTCCCGAAGATGAGGACGTTGCTCGGACGCTCGCCCTTCAGCGCCGTCACCAAGATCTGCGCGAGCTGTCCGATGTGACTCTCTCGATGCGGAAGCCGGTCCGGCAGGTACGACGGACGCAGGATTTCCCGGTCCATCTTGAAGATCGTCCGAGTGCTTAGGTACGGTTGGAAGATGCTTTCTTCCATGATCCCCACGCTCCCCCTGAAAGCGAGAAGGTTCGGCTCGCGTGTCTCTTTCCAGAGAAAATCGCGCGCGAGAGGGCCGGTATCAGGGAGACCCCACAAAAAGGTTTGCGAGTTTTCCCTGCGACAATCGATGCATGCCGATGGCCCGATTTTTATTCTTATCCGTTTATGATAGACCCCGTCGAGACCGGGTTGAAACTTCACGCTCCGAGCAACACCTGAATCCGGGGCCGAGTTGACGCAACTTCCATGAGCACTGCAAACGCCACAGATGAGCATTACCCTTATCCGAAGTCAACCGAGTCCGGGGACCGTGGAGAAACGACTCACGTTCGCGTACGGGCGGACCCTCGTCACGAGCCGCATCTTCGTCCTCGCGAGCCTCGCGGTCCTGGCCGCCATCTTGATCACCCTCACGTCGAGTCCGATCTCCGCCGTCCTCGGCCTCGCGGCGCTCCTGGCGGCGTACCTCGTCCTGTTCACGCTTTCCCCGCTGCTCACGGAACATTGGATCACCCGGTCCCGCCTCATCTTGCGTCAAGGCTGGTACTTCCGCGCCGTGCTCCCGTTCTCGGTCATCGAGGAGCTACAGGCCGCGGACGACGCAATCGCGTTCCGCACGCCCCTGGGGATCAGCCGTCCATTCGGTCAGCCTGTGCTGTTCGTGACCGGGGGCCGCACGAACTTGGTGCGCGTCCGACTGCAACGCCCGCGGCGGTTCTGGCAGGCGTTCGGGCTGTCCGCCTCCGAGATCGTCTTCGACGTCACGGACCGGGCCGGGTTCCTCGCGGCGTTCGAGGAACGACGCCGTCTACTCCCGCCAGTCCAGACCGATCGTTCGCGCCCCGAGCTTAGGGATTAGCGGCATTTTCCGCTTGTGGACGCTCGACGCGACGAGCTTCTGAACGTACGCGACGTGGTCGAGCGGCACGTCCGCCTTTTGGGCGATCGCCTCGGCTTCCAACTGCAACTCGATGCCGAGGAGGATCCGATCCAGCTCGTCGTAGGATATCCCGAGCTCCCCTTCGTCCGTTTGGCCTGGCCACAGACCGGCGGTCGGCACCTTCTCGACAATCTCCGGCGGGAGGGCGAGATACCTGGCCATTTCCCGTACTTGCGTTTTGTATAGATCGCCGATCGGAAGGAAGTCCGCGGCGCCGTCCCCGAAGAGCGTGAAGTACCCGGTGAGTAGTTCGCTCTTGTTCCCGGTGCCCATGACGATGCGGCCCTCCGTGTTCGCGATGAAGTACAGGACGATCATCCGGGCGCGGGCCCGAAGGTTCCCGCGGGCGACCTGGTCTGCCTGGAACCCGAGGAGCCGGTTTTCCAGGGAGTTCACGATCGGCGCAATGCCGATGACCCGAAGGTCGATGCCGAGCGCCTTCGCGAACTTCTTCGCATCCTTGAGGTCCTTCCCGCCCTTCCCGTCCGGCATCGCGACCGCCAGGACGTGTTGCGGCCCGAGCGCATCCGCACACAATTTCGCGACGAGGGCCGAGTCGACGCCGCCGCTGAGGCCGAGCACGACGCCCTTCCGACCGCTTTCCCGAAAGGAGTGGACGACGAATGCCTGGATGATGAAGACCTGTTCCTCCTTGAAACGGGGGACCAGCTCGGCCACGGAGACGCAACCTTCGGCTCCGACATAAACCCTTGCGGCGCGAAGCCTTTATCGCGCGCGGCTTCTTGGCGCCGCCTCGGTGAACGCGAACGAGGCGACCCTCGTGTGGGTCGACGAGTACAGCCGGATGGCGGAGGCGTACGACAAGAACGTGGCCCCGCGGTTCGAGCCGATCGCCCAGGAAGTCGTCCGGCTCGTGGACCCGAAACCGGGCGAACTGTTCCTCGACGTCGGCACGGGAACCGGGCTTCTCGCGTGCCAGATCGCGCCTCGCGTCCTCCCGCAAGGCGTCGTCGCGATCGACCTGGCGGACGGCGCGATCTCCGTCGCCTCGTACCGGGCCGGGAACGCGGGCATCCGGAACATCCGGTTCGAGATGCTCGACTCGCGGAACATCGTCTACCATGGCAAGCTCTTCGACGCCGCGGTCAGCAACCTCGGGATCCCGGCGCTCGGATACGACCGCGTGTTCCAAGAGGTCCACCGCGTCCTGAAACCCTCCGGACGGTTCGTCTTCAGCGAGTGGCCGACGGATCCGAACCCATCCTTCGCCGCGTTGCGGGAACTGCTCGAGAAGCATGGGACGCGATCACCGTCGAAGGATCTCGCCTTGGTGCGGGAGGCGGTGCGGCTCGTCCGGACGGATCCGGAGGCGAAGGCCCTCGGAGACCCGCGCGCGGTCCTCAAGGCGCTCGGCGTCGCGGGTTTCGAGAAGCGGGATGCGACGACGAAGACGTTCCCGGTCCGGTTCACGAGCGTGGCGGAACTCGTCGTGTTCGCGGGTTCGTACGGATGGTATGAGCGAGAGCTCCGCGAGATGACCATCGAAAGCCGCAAGACATTCGACGAGGAACTCGCAATTCGCCTGAAGCCGCTTACCACCTCCGCAGGCATCGAGGACACGTGGACGCTGAACTTGTTCGTCGCGCGCTCCGAGTGAGAGTCGTAACGAAACCCTAAATATACCGCGGCTCATCGAAACGATGCGCATGGATGTCGAGCCGATTATCCGAGGAGTGGACGCCCACAAAGTGTACAACTCCGGGGCCGTCAAGGTCCACGCGCTCCGCGGCGTGAACCTCGTGATCCCTCGCGGCGAGATGGTCGCGATCATGGGACCGTCGGGGTGCGGCAAGACGACCCTCCTGAACTGCTTCTCCGGCCTGGACGACCTCACCTCCGGAGATGTCCTCATCGAAGGCGTCTCGCTGGCCTCGATGGACGACAACGCGAAGAGCCGCTATCGTTCGCGGCGGATGGGGTTCGTCTTCCAGACGTACAACCTGCTGCCCGTGCTCACCGCCGTCGAGAACGTCGAGCTGCCCCTCCTCGTCGCGAAGGTGCCCGCCAAGGAGGCGCGTCGGAAGGCGCTCGCCCTGATGACGGCCGTGGAACTCAATGGATGGGCGGACCACAAGCCGGCCCAGCTGAGTGCCGGACAGCAACAGCGCGTCGCGATCGCCCGCGCCCTCGTCAATGACCCGGCGATCGTCTGGGCGGACGAGCCGACGGGGAACCTGGACTCGGAGACGTCGGCGCAGATCATGGATCTCCTGGTGCGCCTGAACCGCGAGCAGCGGCAGACACTTGTCCTCGTGACCCACGACGCCGCCGTCAGCTCGCGGGCCCATCGCATCCTGCGCATGCGGAACGGCGAGATCGTCGAGGAGACGCGGGGCGGGTAGGATGGCCCTCCCGGAGACATCCGCGTGGGCGATCCTGATCGGGGTCCTCCTCGTCGCCGCCGTCGTCGGGTTCCGACCGTTGCTCGCGCGCCTCGCGGCCCGGAACATCGGACGTCGGAAGTCGCGCGTCCTCATCGTCGTCGCGGGCTTGCTCGTCGGCACCGCGGTCATCTCCTCGAGCCTCGTCGTCGGAGACACGCTGAGCTACATCTTCCTCGAGGACGTCTACGCGCGCCTCGATGCGATCGACGAACTCGTGTCGAACACGTTCAACGGCCAGCTCTTCTCCTTCTCGGAGACGAACTTCACCCAGATCCGCGCGGACCTGGGGGTGGCGGGCAGCCCGATCGACGGGATCGCGCCCGCCCTCCTGAAGATCATGCCGGTCCGGAACGTCGCGGGGAACAAAGGGAACCAGCAGATCTCCGTGATGGGCCTCAACGCGACCCTGGAGAGCGGCTTCGGGTCGCTGACGACCGTCGACGGGCGGACGGTCGACACGAACGATCTCGCGCCGACGGAGGTGTACGCGAACGAGCGGGCCGTGGCCGACCTGAACGCGTCGGCGGGCCAGGACCTCACGTTGTTCTACGGCACCACGAACCAGACGATCGTCCACGCGACCCTCGCCGGGATCGTGCGGGACGCGGGCAAGGCCGCGTACGAGAGCCGCGCGATCCTGTTCATGGACCTGCGTCGGGCGCAGGCCGCGTTCAATGAGAGCGGCGCGATCAACCTGATCCGTGTTTCGAACCTCGGCGGCGTCGCCGACGGCGTCACATATTCCGATCGCGTGGCGCAGGATCTGCGGCTCAGCATCGCGACGCGCCACCTCGCGTTGCGCGTCCAGGCGGTCAAGGCGGACGACAGCACCTCGGCGCTGCAGGTGGGCCGCGACGCGACGGACCTGTTCCTCGTCATGGGGGCGTTCGGCATCCTCGCGGGGGTCCTGCTCATCGTGAACATCTTCGTCATGCTCGCGGAGGAGCGGAAGCCGGAGCTCGGGGTGGCCCGCGCGGTCGGCTTCTTGCGGTCCGATCTCCTGACGACGTTCGCTCTCGAGGGGACGTTCTACGCGGTCGTCGCCGCGGCGCTGGGCGCCCTCGCGGGCCTCGGCCTCGGATACATCATGGTGTACTTCTTCGACAAGCTCGTGCCCCACGGCGACGTCGTCGTCACGTTCCATTTCGAGCTCTCCTCGGTGATCACGGCGTTCGTCGCGGGCACCGCGCTGACCTGGATCACGATCCTCATGGCGTCGTGGCGGGTGAGCCGCCTCAACATCGTGCGGGCGATCCGCGACCTCCCGGAGCCCGGGACTCCCGAGCGGTCGCGGGACGTCCTCATCGCCGGAGTCGCGGTGGCGCTCGGTGGATTCGCGCTCACCGCGTGGGGCTTCGCGACGGACACGGGAATGGGGAAGATCCCCGGGCCGCCGGTCCTCGCACTCGGACTCGCCATTGCAGCCGCCTCCCGCGGATGGGCGCGGTCCGCGATGACCCTGGCCGCGGCCTTCAATCTCGCCTGGATCTTGCTGCCCTTCACCCTGCTCAACCAGGCCACGGACAATGTGTCCGTCGCCTTCGTCATGGTGGGCGTCATCCTCGTCGGCTCCGGGATCCTGATCGCCGTGTTCAACGTGAGCGAGGCCTTGCGGGCTGTGCTCCGGAGGGCGAACCGCGGCGTCGGCCGGCCGGTGCTCAAGACCGCGATCTCGTATCCGATGGACAAGCGCTTCCGCACGGGGATGACCGTCGCGATGTTCGCGCTCATCCTGTTCATGGTCACCCTCATCTCGATGCTCCAGGGCCTCCAGGCGGCGAGCCTCAACTCGTTCGTGCAGCAGCAGTCCGGCGGCTACGACGTGATCGCGTACACGACGACGTACGGCGAGATCCCGAATTTCCGGGGGCGCCTCCAGGCAAACTTCAGCGACTCATTGTTCCTCAACGGGTACAACGGAACCTCGACCGCGAGCGTGATGCCGGCGAAAGTCCAGGCCGTCGGAGGCAATCGGACCTACGACTACACGCTCTGGGGCGTGGACAACTTCCTGATCCAGTCGAACCAGTACGGATTCACGAGTTTCCTGCCGTCGTATGTGAACGAATCGAGCGGCCAAAGACAAGCCCTGACGAACCGCACGGATGTCTGGCTCTCCCTCCGATGGAATCACACGCTGGCAATCGTGGACCGAACGGCCGCGGGCCCGAACCAGTTCGTGCCGGACGAGAGCCGCCTTCGTGTAGTGCCGGGAGACCGCATCCGCGCGTTCGATGCCGCGGGTCGCACGGTGAACCTGACGATTGTCGGCGTCCTCGAGCAGGCCCTGCAATTCACCTCCGGGGTGTTCGTCGACCAGAGCGTCGTCCGGGGTGTGTTCCCCGCGCAGGAGCGCTACACCGCGTACTTCTTCCAGATGGCGCCCGGCGTCGACGTCGACGCGTTTCGGGCGGACCTCGAGCGCACGTTCTTCGTGTACGGCCTGCAGACGATCGACATCCGCGAGCAGATCGGTCAAGCGTTCGACGCGTCGCAGGAGGTCCTGACGCTCATGCAGGCGTACCTGGGGATCGGGCTCCTCGTCGGGATCGCGGGCCTCGCGGTGATCACGCTCCGGGCCGTCGTCGAGCGGCGCACGCAGATCGGAGCGCTGCGGGCGATCGGCTTCACGCGCGCGATGGTCCTCGGGACGTTCCTGGTTGAGATCGCCCTCATCGCCGTCTTGGGGATCGGGATCGGGGTCGCCCTCGGGATCGTGTTGTCGTACAAGATCTACATCGTGTACTTCGCGGACATCGTCGTGTTCAGCGTGCCCTGGCCGAACCTCGCGTTGATTGTCGGGATCGCGTCCGCCGCGGCCGTCGCGAGCGCAGCCCAGCCCGCCATCCGGGGCTCCCGCATCCCGCCCGCGGAGGCCCTCCGGTACATCGAGTGAGCCCCATCCTGAGTCGCCACAGGGCCGGGAGGCTATACCTCTAAGTGGAGGTACGCTCGTCGGCGATGAGCTGTTCGATCCGAGCCCGCCGTCGGGCGAACTCCTGTTCCGCCTTCCGGTGGTAGGCGGCCATCCGACGCAGGAGATCCGCCTTTGCCTTCTCCGAGTCCACGCGCCCCACGTACTCCTCCCGCCTCACCGAACGACCGTTCGTGCGATCGTAGTGCCAGAAGTAGAAGTACCGCCGTCCATCGAAATCGCGGACCCTCGCACCGCAGCCGATCTCCATCGCTTATACCTCTAAGTAGAGGTATATTCCACCACGGCTTGAACTCTCCGGTATGGTGTGTGAATCGCTCCCGGGCGTTCGCGCGGAACAATCCTTTTATGGGCTTCGCGACTCTCGACGCCCGCGGATGAGTGAACCGAAACTCCGGGAGAAGACGTGGGAACCGGCCTACGAGGAAGACGTCCTGAAAGCATGGCGGTCGGAGCCGGAGCTGTACCGTTTTGCCCCGGAACGGGACCGGCCACCGTATGTGATCGACACGCCGCCTCCGTATCCGAGCGGCTCTTGGCACGTCGGCGCCGTCATGGCGTACGCGATGATCGACATGATCGCCCGCGCGCAGCGCATGCTCGGTCACGCGGTCCTCTTCCCGTTCGGCCTCGACCGGAACGGCATCAACATCGAGCGGACGGTCGAGAAGAAGACGGGCAAGGCGCTCCATCGATGGGACCGCGAGGCGTTCATCAAGGAGTGCCGCAAGGAGATCGAGTCGATCGGCAACGGCTTGCTCGAGCTCGCCGTCCGCGTCGGCATGTCGGCGGACTTCGAGCACACGTACTACACGGACTCCGATGAGTACCGCGCGTTCAGCCAGGCGGTCTTCCTCGAGCTCTGGCCCAAAGGCCTGTTCTACCGCGGCGAACGGCCGACGTTCTGGTGTCCCGTCTGCGAGACCCCGCTCGCCGAGGCCGACATCGACTACGAGGAGCGACCCTCGAATCTCGTGTGGATGAAGTTCCCGCTCACGTCGAAAGGGGAGATCCGGATCGCGACGACGCGACCGGAGCTGCTCGCGGCGTGCCGCGCGGTGATCGTCCACCCCGACGATGCGCGCTTCGCGGGCCTCCACGGGAAGAAGGCACGGGTCCCCCTGTACGATCACGAGGTCCCCATCCTCGCGCATCCGACCGCCAAGCCGGAATTCGGGAGCGGCGCAGCAATGATCTGCTCGTACGGGGACATGGTGGACCTCCAGCTCTTCCGCGAACTGCGTCTCGACCCCGTGAAGGCGATCGATGAGCACGGCAAGATGACGGACGCTGCAGGACCGTTGAAAGGACTCAAGGTCGAGGCCGCACGAGAGAAGGCGATCGAAACGCTCCGAGCCGGCGGCTTCCTCGAGAAGCTCGAGCCGATCCAGCATCAGACGCCGATCTGCTCGCGCACTCTGAACCCGATCGAGTTCCTCTCCTCCGACGCGTGGTACCTGAAGCAGCTCGAGTTCCGCGACGACCTCCGGCGTCTCGCGGCCGAGATGGAGTTCCGGCCGACGCGGCACCGGCAGCTCGTCCTCGACTGGATCGACAGCCTCACGATCGACTGGCCGATCTCCCGCCTACGGTACTACCACACGGAGATTCCGCTGTGGTACTGCAAGAAATGCGGTGAGACGCTCGCCCCGCCTCCCGGGAAATACTACCGGCCGTGGAAAGATCCGGCGCCGTTCTCGAAGTGTCCGAAGTGCGGCTCCACGGAATTCGTCGGCGAGGAGCGCGTGTTCGACACTTGGATGGACTCGAGCGTGTCGAACCTCTACCTCACCCGCTACCGCACGGACCCGGACTTCTTCGCCACGAACTTCCCCCTCTCGCTCCGGCCCCAAGGCCGCGAGATCGTCCGGACGTGGCTCTACTATACGATGCTCAAGTCATGGCTCGTGCGCAAGTCGAAACCGTTTCATCGCGTTTTCATCCACGGGCTCGGCCTCGACGCCCGCGGTCGCGCGATGCACCGCACCCTCGGGAACGTGATCGATCCGTGGCCCTTGCTCAAGAAACACGGCGCCGACGCGATCCGGCTCTTCGTCGCCGGGGAGACGAACCCGGGGGACGACTTCCGGATCAGCGAGGCGAAGATCGGCGGCGCCGCGAAGTTCGTCACGAAGCTCTGGAACGTCGCGCGCTTCATCTCATCCTTCGAAGAACCCGAGGCCGGGAAGCTCCAGCCGTCCGATGAATGGATCCTGGCGGAGCTGAACCGCCTCGTCGAGTCGTGCCGCGGCGCCTACGAGGACCTGAATCTGTTCCTCCCCGCGAACCGGGGTCGGGACTTCCTCTGGAATCTGTTCGCGCCGCATTACGTCGAGATGGTGAAGGGCCGCGCGTACGAGGGCGACACGGGTGCTCGATGGACGCTCCATGCGTGTCTCCGGGACCTCCTGCGCCTCCTGGCGCCCGTCACGCCGTTCTCGACGGACAAGATCTGGCGGTCCATGTACGGGGGGAGCGTCCATGCGGAACGATTCCCGATGTCGCGAGACGGCATCCCAGCCTCGCGGGCGGACTTCACCGACGGACTCCTCGCCTTCAACGCGGACGTCTGGAAGCGGAAACGGGACCAAGGGCTGTCGTTGAACGTCGAGCTCCCGGGGGTCGAAATCCCCCCGAGTTTGAAGCCGTTCGAAGAAGACCTAAAGAGGATGCACCGCCTCCGATGAGGGGCGATCATGACCGTTTCTCCGGATCGACTCGCCGCGACCCTCATCTGCGCGGGGGCGATTGTCGGCCTGATCGGATCGATCGCAACCCTGTCCGTCCTACTCGGCGTACCCTCATTCGCCCTGGTCCTGTTACTCGGCGTCTACGTGTCACGGAGACAGAAGGAAGGGCGCCTCCTTGCAGGGGCCGTTGTTTGGTTCGCCGTCCTGGGTGCTTTCGAAGGCTTCTATGCGATTTTTCTTTATCGGGGCTTCGTCCCTCTCCCGTCGGACTACCTCTGGAAAGTCTCGATCACCATTCTCGGGATGGCGGTTGCGGTGGGGGGTGCGATCCTGAAGCTACGTCCCCTGCGAGCCTGACCAGCGCCACATGTGTCACCCCTTCCGCAGCACGATCGTGAGGACGTCGGAATCTTTCAGCGGATGATCGAGGCCGACCTTTTGACCCGGGAACTGCGCGGACGGACCCCATACGTTCGCGTAGCGGAATCGCTTCCGCCAATCGCGGTGGATCGCGTCGCACACCATGCCGACGTCCGAATCCTGTTTCACGATCATCGGATCCGCCATGTCGGCATCCTTCCCTTGCGGCTTCAGGAAGACGCGCATGAACCGGAGGGTCGAGTAGATCTCGTCCTTCAGGCGCGTGAGCCCGACGCCTTTCTCCGCGGAGATCGGGACGAGCTTCCACCCCGGAAGCTTCGCCTGGAGCTGCTTCACGTAGTCCGCGGAGACCAGGTCGATCTTGTTCACGACGACGAACGCCCGCAGGAAGACGCGGTTCCCCGCGAGGACGTCGATGAGTTGGTCTTCCGTGATGTCCTGCCGCACGACGACGGTGCCGTTCAGATAGCCCCATTCGCGGCAGATGTCCGCGACCATCTCGGCGTCGAGCTTCGTCAGCTTGACCGTCGGATTCACGGTGAGCCCGCCGCGGTTCGCCTTCGTCAAGGTGACGTCCGCGGGCCGCTCGTTCAGGCGAATCCCGGCGAGATGCAGTTCGTCCACCAAGACATCGACGTGGGTCTCGAAGACGTCGATCATGAGGATGAGCAGATCGCACGCCCGGGCGACGGACAGGACCTCCTTCCCTCGACCGCGGCCCTTCGACGCGCCCCGGATGAGCCCGGGCATGTCGAGCACCTGGATCTTCGCCCCCCGGTGCTCCATGAGGCCGGGGATCACGTCCAGCGTGGTGAAGTCGTACGCGGCGACCTCGCTCGTCGCGTCCGTGATCTGGTTCAGGAGGGTCGATTTGCCGACGCTCGGGAAGCCGACCAGCCCGACCGTCGCGTTCCCGCTCTTCTTGACCGCGTAGCTCGGCCCTCCGCCGCCCCCCTTGAGGCGCCGTGTCTCCTGCTCGTCCTTGAGCCGCGCGAGTTTCGCCTTCAGCCGCCCGATGTGGTGCTGGGTCGCCTTGTTGTACGGCGTCTTCTGGATCTCGTCCTCGACCGCCTTGATCTGTTCCTCGATCGCCATCTGGACACGGGCCCAATCAGGCGGAGCGCAAAAAGATTCCTTCCCGCATCCGGCTACCAGACCGTACGAATGCCTTCGGGTTCCAGGCCCTTGACCGCGTACAGGACCATCCGCCGGGAGCGCGCCGTGTACGGCGACAGGTCGAGGCCTCCGAGGACGCGATGGACGAACAGGCCTTCGGCGTCGAGCATCTCCTTGAGCTCGGCGAGCGTGTACGCGCGGACGGAGGCGGTGAATTCCCGGGTGCCTTTCCGGTCGATGATCACCTGGCGCGTCTCGAACCGGCCCCGGAGCAGGTCGAACGACGCGTCCTCCAGGACGACCGTCCCGTCGTCCCGCGCCTGCCAGTTCTGCGATGGCAACCCCGCGACGAGGCTGTCGCGGTTGAACAACTCCATCAGGAACTTCCCCCGCGGCCGGAGTGCGCGTCCGATCCCCCGCAAGACCTCGCGATCTTCCTCGGGACGATCGAAGTAACCGAACGACGTGAACATCGAGATCGCCGCATCGAACGCGTTGCGGTATCGCAGGCGGCGCATGTCCCCCTGGACGAACGTCGCCTTGACGCCGGCCTGGCGGGCCGCCTTCCGGGCCTCCGCCAAGAGGGGCGACGACAGGTCGAGGCCCGTCACCCGATACCCGCGCTTCGCGAGCTCGATCGAATGGCGGCCCGCCCCGCATGCGACGTCCAGAATCCGTCCGCCCTTCCGGAGATGGAGGATCTTGTCGATCGCCTCGACCTGGGCCGCGGTCTCCGGGTGGACGTACCGGATGAGATAGTCGGATCCGAAGAAGTCCTCGTACCACCGCTTCGGGACCTTCGCCATCGGCACGCCGCGAACGTCGTGGGCGGGGAAAATCCTTCCGCGCTCACGTCCGCCCGAGTTGCGTGCCGGCCTTGCCGGCGACCGCAGGGACGAGATGCTCCAGGTCCGTGATGACCGCGTGCTGCCCGCCCCTCTCCAGGAATTCGATGACGGCCTCGACCTTCGGGCCCATGCTGCCGGCCGGGAACTGGCCGTCCGCGAGGTACTTCTTCGCCTCGGCGACCGTCATGCGATCGAGGAACTTCTGGGTGGGCTTGCCGAAATCCAGGGCGACCTGGGCGACGTCCGTCGCGATTACGAGGTGCTTCCATCCGATCGCCTGCGCGAGGACGGCTGCCGCGTGGTCCTTGTCAATTACGGCCTCGACGCCGACGAGTTTGCCGTCCTTGCGGACGACCGGAATCCCACCGCCTCCCGCGGCAATCACGATGCGTCCATCGCCGTTCCCGACGAGCATGCGGATGATGTCCTTCTCGATGACGTCCACCGGCCGCGGGGAAGGCACGATTCGCCGCCAACCCCCGCGCTGGTCGTACGCCATCTTCCAGCCTTTCGCTTTCTTGACGAGGATCTCGTCGTCCCGCAGATAATACGGACCGATCGGTTTCGTCGGATTCGCGAAGGCCGGATCGCCGGCGTCGACGAGGACCTGCGTCACGACGCAGGCAACGTCCCGATGGATCTTTCGAAAGGCGAACTCGTTGCGAAGGGCCTGCGCGAGGAGGTACCCGATCAACGCCTGGCTTTCCGCGCCGCACACGTCGAGGGGCATCGGAGGGACCAGGTGCCGCGTCTCCTCGTTTTGCAGGAGGATGTTGCCGACCTGAGGGCCGTTGCCGTGCGTCACGACTACGTCATGTCCGGCCGCCACGAGGTCCGTGAGCCGGGACGCGGTCGCCTCGATCCGGCGTCGCTGGGCCGCCGCATCCGCGGCCTCCCCCGCGGGTTGAAGCGCGTTCCCGCCGATCGCCACGACAAGCTGCGTCATCCTTCAGACCTCGATGGAAGTCTCGTCCTATTTTGCAGAGTCTATTTGAACGTTCGGCCGCCGGAATTCGATTCCAGAATGGCGTGCTCCATGGGGCCGGCATAACTATTTATCAAGAAGGCCGCATCGCATCGTTCTGTGAGTCCCGAGACGCTCTCGGTGCAGGTATGGAACCTCCTCTTGCGGTTCCGCAAGACGGTCTGGTTCCGGGTCACGTACCTTGTCCTGCTGGGCCTGATCGTCCCCAACCTGCTGCCATTCACGGCCGGCGGACTCGGGTGTCTCGTCATCATCCTCGTGCCGCTCGCGGTCTTCCTCGTTCCGTACTATCTCGGGGAACGGTCCGTGAGACACTTCGCGGTGAACGCGCTCCCCGTCATCCTGATGGCAATCCTGGTCGGCGGAGCGCAATCGACAAACCTGCTGCTGTCCCAGCCCCTCGCGGTGCCGCTCTCGAGCGTACCCGGTCCGTTCGCGAGTCCGACGATGGCCCTGGCGAACGGGACGGTGGCGCCGTATCACGCCGATCCGCCGCAGGCATTCACGTTCCGTGTCAGGCTGACGACGACGGGCAACGGCACCCCGACCGACTTCAGGGTGTTCATGAACCTCACGACAATCTCGGGCCTTGCGTCGTACGTGACATCTAACTTCAACATGAGTTTCAGCGCAACCCCGGGAAACTCCAACAACACGCACCTCGGGACGTGGTACGAGTATACCACTCTCAACCTCTCGAACCAGATTTACGGCTACGGATTCTCGGTCTGGGACAAGGACGCGAACTGGACGTTCACGAACCTGGATTTCGGCCCCCTCACGGCGCCCGTGGCGAACTTCTACGGGTTGTTCGTCTACTTCACCGCCTTCTCGATGATCCTGCCGTTCGTCTTCTATTACATCATCCTGTTCATGTGGTGGTACACGGTCCGGCAGCGGGCGTCGCGCACCCGCATGCTCGGCGCCGAGCCGCAGATCCCCAAGGAGAAGCCGAAGCCCAAGGTGGAATCGGCCGAACCGACCAAGAGCGAGAAGGCCAGCAAGGCGGCGGCGTTCACGTGCACGAACTGCGGCGCCGACGTCGACGAGAGCGCGGAGAAATGCCCGCATTGCGGGGCCGTCTTCGAAGAGTGAACCGCCGGGATCGGGACACTTTCACCCACCCCCACGCGCGCGCGTAATAACCCCATCCCTCCATAGAAACGGCATTGCGAAACGGGCTGCGAAGCCTTAAATGGCCAAGTTCAAATACGCGGGGCCCAGGGATGGGAACGCCCACCGTTCTGTTGAACCGTCCCCTGTGATGGTATGCCATCGATCTCGATCGCGGAGGAACTCGCGAAGAAACAGCGGGAGATCAGCATCTCCGAGTTCTTCGAGCGGAACAAGCAGATCCTCGGCTACGATTCCGCGACGAAAGCCCTCCTCACGGCGGTCAAGGAGGGGGTGGACAATTCCCTCGATGCGGGGGCCGATGCGGACATCCTCCCGGACATCCTCGTCGAGGTCAAGAAGATCGACAAAGACGAGTTCGTCGTGGTCGTGGAGGACAATGGACCGGGCATCGTCAAGAAAGAAGTGGCAAACGTCTTTGGACGCTTGCTGTACGGATCGCGATTTTTTAGCCGCGCTCAGCGGCGCGGACAGCAAGGTCTTGGCATTTCCGGTGCAGTCATGTACGGTCAGATCACGACCGGCAAGCCAACGAAGATTCGATCGAAGGTCGCAGAGCAGGACGTCGCCTATGAAATCGAACTCATCCTCGATACGAAGAAGAACCGGCCGAACGTGGTCGAGGAAGACTTCGTGGTCTGGGAGCGGGCCCATGGCACGCGGGTCGAAATCCCTCTGAAGGGCCGCTATAATACGGGAAAGCAGTCGGTCCCGGAGTACCTGAAGGCCACGGCGATCGTGAATCCCCATGCGCGCATCACATATCGGCCGCCCGAAGGCGAAGAAATCGTCTTCGAGCGAGCGACGGAGGACCTCCCTCCGAAGACGAAGGAAATTCCTCCGCATCCGCATGGAATCGAGCTCGGCACGCTCATGGCCATGATGAAGGAGACGAAATCCTACAAGCTGGCCGCGTTCCTCGAGGAGGAGTTCGTGCGGGTGTCTTCCCGCGTCGCAAAGGAAATCTGCGATGCCGCGGGCCTCGACCCGGACATGAAGCCGAAGTCTCTCGTCCTCGAACAGGCGAAGGCGCTCCACGACGCCATGCAGTCCGCGAAGTTGATGTCCCCTCCGACGGACTGCCTCAGCCCGATCGGGGAGCGGCTCATCAAGCGAGGTCTCAAGAACGTCCTCGGAAACCTTCGACCGGAGTTCTATGCCCCGCCTCTCACGCGGGATCCCGCGGTCTACTCGGGAAACCCATTCCAGGTCGAGGTCGGGATCGTCTATGGCGGAGACCTTCCGCCTGACCAACCCATCGAGGTCCTCCGGTTCGCGAACCGGGTGCCTCTTCTGTATCAGGCGGGCGGGTGTGCGCTCACGCAGGCCGTCGCGAACGTCGACTGGAGGCGGTACGGCCTGGAGCAACGCGGCGGACAAGGCTTGCCGTTCGGCCCCGCGATCGTCCTGGTCCACCTCTGCTCGACGAAGGTGCCGTACACGTCGGAGTCGAAAGAGGCGGTGGCCACCGCAGACGAGATCATGACGGAGCTGGACCTGGCGCTGAAAGAAGCCGGGCGCCGCCTCAAGACGCATCTCACGAAGAAGGCCCACCGCGCCAAGACGAAAGAGAAATTCGAAATCGTCCAACTCATCCTGCCGCGGATCGCCGACAAATCTGCGAAGATTGTGAACAAGAAGGTGCCGGTCCTCGACGCGACGATCACGAAGATCATGGGCGTCGTCTGGGTCGACGAGGACATCGCGTACGACAAGAAGGCGAAGCGGCACACGGTCACCCTCAACGTCCACAACTTCACCGACGCCGGCAAGAAGTTGAACCTCCATCTGCTCCTACCGCGCGGCATCGAACCGAAGTCTATTGAACCGAAGCCCGCCGAGGTCCGCGACGACGGCAAGATCACGTGGGAGCTGAAGCGGATCGACAGCGTCGCGAAGGCCTCCATCTCATTCGCCCTGGAGGGACTCGACGAGGCGGAGTACGACGAGTCCGACGTCTATGTGAGCGGAATCAACCCCGGGCTCGTGATCGGCGCGGAGCCGCTGCCCGGCGATTGGGAGTTGAACTACGCGGAATTCGAAGAGGAGGAGGCGCCCGCTGCGGAGGCCGCAGAAGAAACCGAGATCGACTACGACGAGACAGAGGAGGCGCTCGATGACGACTAAGAAGAAAGGCGGCGCGCCGGCGTCGAACAAGGCCGTCGACGCCCTCTACGCGATCGCCGAAGAGATCTATGAGGAACTCGACGGCGGTCAAATCCCGAAGATGAAGATCCCCTTGCGGACGAAGGCGAACATCCGCTTCGACTCGAAGCACGCGGTCTGGAAGTACGGCAACCTGATGGGTGTGCGCAGCGCGAAGAAGCTCAAGGGGGCCCTCATGCTCCTGCGGACGATGTACGTCCTCGAGTTCATCCGAGACATGATCCGGGACAGCAAGTCCTCGACCCTGAGGGAGATGTACTACATCTCCGAAGGCTGGGACATCGCGAAGTTCCATGCCCAGGAGGAATCGAACCTCCTCGCGGAGGACCTCGAGGTGATCACGCAACTCCTGCGGGAGGACTTCAAGCTGCGTCCGGAGGAGAGCGGAGCGAGCGTGATTGGGAATCTCACGCTCGAAGAAGTCACCCGAGGCGGCGACCGCAAACGAATCAACTGCCGCGATGACGTCGGCGACGCGGGTTACACGATTCCCTACAACGTCGAGAACGAGAAAGTCAAGCTAATCGAAGCAGACGCGAAGTTCATCCTCGCAATCGAGACGGGCGGTATGTTTGACCGGCTTGTTGAGAATGGCTTCGACGACGAGGCCAAGTGCATCCTGGTCCATCTGAAAGGACAGCCCAGTCGGAGTACACGTAGATTGTTGAAAAGATTAAATGAAGAGTTGGAACTTAACGTCTGCACATTTACCGACGGAGACCCTTGGAGCTTCCGCATCCACGCCTCGGTGGCCTACGGTGCAATCAAGACGGCGCACATCTCCGAGTACCTCGCCACACCGACTGCGGAGTTCGTCGGAATCACCGCAAGTGACATCCTGAACTACGAGTTGCCGACGGACGCTCTTACACCCCGCGATGTCGGGGCCTTGAATGCAGAGATGTCCGATCCCCGTTTCAACGATGAGTTCTGGCGGAACGAAATCCAGACGATGCTTCAGATGAACAAGAAAGCCGAGCAGCAGGCGCTCGCGAAGTACGGACTCGACTATGTGACGGACACGTACTTGCCGGAGAAGCTTGGACCCCTCGGCCTCATGTGATTGATGGCCTCACGGGAATTTCTCGAAGACGGAACCGAGGGTCCCTTCCATCCATATCGTTCGTTCGCCACCCGCGCTATTCGAGCGGACGTCGAATCGCCGCGTGGGCAGGAGGACGAGTTCCGGCTCGTGGCCTCCAGCGATTTCGCAAGATTGCGTTACCAGAGAGCGCATATCCGTTTGTCGGGCCTTCCGTCGGGATGCCTACGGCGGCGGAGGGGGCGGAGGCAGAGGCGGCTCCTCCGGTGGCGGAGGTGGCACCTCGGTCCGGCGACGTCGCCTGCGAACGATCAGGGCAATCAAGACCAAGGCGGCGATGATCGCCACAGCCGCGATGGCCGAGTAGAAAGCGAGCGCCGCGCCCGCGGAGAACGCGAAGTGCGCGGTCACCTCGGCGGGGCCGGTCACGGTCACCGAGACGCTCGACCGATTGCTCGACGACGCACCACTCCACTGGGTGAACACATACGTGGAGGACGGACTCGCCATGATCGTGACGATCGTCCCGGATGGAACGTACAAGGTCTGGGACGCACCGCCCGCGACGGTTCCGGACGTGGATCTGTACGAGAAGGAGACGGACCCGCCATCGTCCGCATGAATCGTGAGTCCCGGATACAGGATGGCGATTTCCGAGATCGGCCCGACAACGAAGATCGTCGGACCCGCTTGCGGTCCCGAGTAGGCGCCCGGTCCGCTGCCTTCCCAGATGCCCACGGCCCATCCCGCGGCGGGGGTTACAGTCGGCGTCAGGGAGAATCCGACATCGTACCAGCCGGTTCCCGGAGAGATCGAAGACTCGGCCGGTCCTTGGAAGCCGAACGTGAGGAACGCCTGACGCCGGTACACGATCTCGACGGTCGCGGACGCGCCGACGGTCCCGTTCCGATCCAATGCGTCGGCCATCCAACGCTCGGTCGCGTTCGAGCCGCCGAGGGATGTGGGGAACGAGTACGCGCTCCCCGCGTCGACCCAGGCCGTCAGGTTCGCATCGTTCGCCCGGAGGATTGTGAATTGTTCGTAGCTGACGGAAGGCGCCACATACCCGGAGCCGCCGCCCGTGACCCGGTAGTTGAACGACGCGGAGAACTGATGGGAGTAGTGGAACGAGAGGGTTTCGGACCGTGTCGCGCTCCCCGAAACCGTCTCGTTCGTCGCCCACCGTTCGTTCGCGCGGGAGCCGCCGAGGATTGTGGACACGGACCAGGCGGTCCCTGCATCGATCGCGTAGATAGCGGGAGTCGTCGTCAACGCGACGGTCACGCTCTGACCGCCCGCGACGTACGTCAAGGTGGGCGGGAGGTAGCCGGAACCGCCGCCCTGGATCGCATAGCCGACGGTGAAGCGCACGGTCGCCCCCATCGCCGCGATGAACGTGGCCCATCCGGTCGCCGTGCCGTATTCCCCCGCGACCCAGACGATGCCCGGTTCCGACGGATCCTGCGATGCGCCGAAGTAATCGCCGTACCGGCACAGGGAATTGTTGGGGCACCCGCTCGTCTCTGGACCCTCGCCGACACGGATGACTTGGGACGCACCGATCGTGTTCGGTGGGTCGTGCACGGACCGCGTGGCCACCCTCAATTCCGGATAATCGCTTCCGGATGAGTAGCCGAAGACGACGATCAAGTTCCCATCGGCATCGGTTCGCAGGGCCGGGTAGAAGACGTACTTCCCCGAGATGCCGATGTCGAAGTCCTGCGCGATCGTGGCGTTCGCCGTGTCGACCTCGATCAACCGGACGCACGACCGGACCTGGTCACCCGCAGGGGTGCAGCCAATGCCCAAAGAGAGCCACAGGCGGTTGTCTGCCCACATCGCGTCTTGCACCCGGTTGTCCGCCGTATCGAGGGTGGACCTCGATCCGAGTTGAGGCGCGCGTGGAGGCATCGCGGCCGATCGGATCACGAAATTCTGTTGAGACACAAGCACGACGCCCGGCGGGACGCCGGTGACGGAGAACAGCGTGAGGGTGCTCGCTGGGCCGCTCCCGGTCGACACCATGAACTGTGTATTCGTGGAGCGAAGCGACTGGACCGGCTGCACGGAGAACAAGGTCGGATCCGGACCGAAGCTCATCGTCCGGGGCGTGGCCCCGCTCAGGAGATCCGTCTTATTCAACACCCAATACTGGACCCCAAGATATGACGGACTCCCGCTCGTGCACGAGGAGAAGTCGTTTGCTGAAATGATGACGACAAGATCGCTGAAGCCCAGCAGCGGTTGATCCGCACAGCCCGTGATCGTGGAGACGCTATACGCATTCCAGAGCCCCGTGGGATCGTCGGACTTAGAGACCTCGAGCAGGACTCTGCCGGTCGTGACGTCGGTCATCGAGGCGAACCAACGGCTGCTCGCAGTGTCAAAGTGGACCTTCGGATCACTGATGAAGTCCGTCGAAGGGACTCCGAAGAACGAGTCGAGCGGGAAGGTCTGCACCTCGACCCCCTGCTTCGTCGAGATCCGGCCGAGGACGTTCACCATCTCGACGACGTGGTTCGGTCCGACCGCGACCTGGACGTCGGGCGGGGTAAGGCGGTTCGAGTACGGACCGTTCGTGCCGAAATAGAGACCCTCGAAGGAGCCCACAGGAACCGCGGCCGCGGGCGTCGGAGACACGGATCCGGGCTGGGTGAGAAGCATTCCCCTGCCCCCGGATTGGACTCTGGAGTCGAGCTTCGACGCCAACGCGACCTCTGCTTCCGATACTAACGGGATTCGGCCGCGATTATCCTGCGGAGACCGGGAAGCCTTCGCCGAGTTTGGTATGGACGCGGCAATGGCAAGCCCCACCACGAAAAGCGCAACTATTCGCAGGCACGGGTGGGAGGATGCCATGCATGCAGAAAGATGGCGTGAATGGCCTTAAACCCACTCCCGAGTACGATGAACGTCCACCTGAATCACGCCTTCGCTGGAGCTGATA
>VBMA01000106.1 GCA_005878985.1 Methanobacteriota archaeon | reverse complement strand
GTGATCTGCAGTTCATGATTCCCGGCCGCGGCCGCCACGAACGTCGGGGCGTACACGACGACCGAGGCCCCGGGTGCGAGCGGCGACGTGAGCACCGTCGTCCCGATCGGAACGATCGTCCCGTTCGGTCGCACATCCGATGCACCGAGGATGGCGGCATTCGCCGCGACGCTTCCGCGGTTGACGATGGTGATCGACACGATGACAGTCTCGCCTTCGACCGGTTGTGCGGGGATCGTGGACGCCGCCTCGGGCGCCAGGTCCGGCGTCCCTCCGGGCGGCGGTCCGATGGCCGGGAGGACCGTCATCCGGATGGTCAGTGTGTTGTCTTCGACATCCTTCTCCTCCGGGATGACGTTGCCCACGACGATTTGCAACGAGTGATTCCCGACCCCCGAGGCCACGAAGGTCGGAGAGTATACGACGACAGATTCCTCCGGATCGAGTCGTGCAGGCAGCGACGCATCGCCGATTGCAAGGATCGTCCCGTTCGGACGCTGGTCCGTCACATCGATGCTTGCGCCATCGGCCGAACCGTTCCCATGATTGGCGATCGTGATGGACAGGATCGCGATCTGGCCATCGATCGGTTCGGCGGGGATCGTCGAGGCCGATTGCGGTGTGAGATCGGGAATGCCTCCCGTCGAGGGCTTCGGTTGTACCTCGATTCGCACCGATGCCGTCCCTTGGTTTCCGCGCGCGTCCTCCACGGTCACGCTCGCTCGTCTCGGGCCCGCGAGCGAATACGCATGGCTAGCCAGGGGCGAATCCTGCTCACGGGTGCGATTGCCGTCTCCGAAATCGAACTCATACGAGACGATCCGTCCGTTCCCAGTGTCGTGACCGACACTCGCCGACGCATCGAAGTAGACGATTTGGCCGATGCCCGGCGTGGGGTCGTCGACCGACAGCATGGCGGTCGGGCCCCGGGGCGTCGCAGCCGCGACCGCGAGCAGGCTGAACGCGACCGCCCACCCCGCCGACGCGAGGCCCACGCGCGTTCGAAGGGATAACCTCCCCCTTCCCCGGCCCACGACGAGCGATGTGAGTACGCAGGCAAAATGGTTTCCAGGGCGACGTTGCTCCGAGGAAATCGGTATCAGGATTGATACCTCGGTGACGTCCCGGTGTCGCGCGATGCGATTTGGGGACGCCGCGATGCGAGGCGACGAACTCGGATCGTGCGAAATGAATGGGTCGCTTCGGCGGGCGACGAATCGGCCACGAGCCGCTCCCTTTGCCTTCGAGAAGACTTAATAGACCGAGGAAGTTCGCTGCGACGTGGCCCTCGAATCCGCTCGGAAATTCGCGCTGCAGAACGCCGTCCTTCACGAAGGAAAGGCGGACGCGAAGGCGGTCCTCGGCCGGTTGCTCGCCGAAGACGCCTCCCTCCGGCGGCGCGCGAAGGAGGCGGGCTCGTACGTCGAACGCGTCGTCGCGGAGGTGAACGATCTCGGCCTCGAGACGCAACGGGCGGAGCTCGCGGCGATTGCACCGGAACTGCTGGAGAAAATCCGACATGACGTCGGACCGAAGGAGCTCCCGCCGCTCCCGGATGCCGTCGACGCTGCGGTTGTCCTGCGCCTCGCGCCCTATCCGAGCGGCCCGCTCCACATCGGCAACGCGCGGGCGTTCGTCCTGAACGACGCCTACACGAAGCGCTACCACGGGAAGCTGCTCCTCGTCTTCGACGACACGATCGGGTCGGAGGAAAAGCCGCTCCTCCCGGAGGCGTTCGACCAGGTGAAGGAGGGCCTCGAATGGGCCGGCGTCGAGTACGGCGAGGTCCTGTACAAGAGCGACCGAATCCCGTTGCATTACGAGTGGGCCGAGAAGCTCCTCGCGACCGGCGAGGCGTACGTGTGCGAATGCGACGCGGAGACCCTGCGGAAGAACCGCGAGGCGATGCGCGCGTGCGTGCACCGCATCCAGGACGTCGACGAGACGATCGCGATGTGGAAGGCGATGCTCGCGGGCGAGTACGGCGAAGGCGAAGCCGTCGTCCGGCTCAAGACGGACATGGCCCATCCCAATCCCGCGTTCCGAGACCGCGTCCTGTTCCGCGTCGCGGTGCGCGAGCATCCGCGGGTCGGCACGCGGTACCGCGTCTGGCCGATGCTCGAGTTCTCGTGGGCCGTCGACGACGCGTTGCTGGGGATCACGCACGTCCTCCGCGGCAAGGACCTCGTGATGGAGGACCTCATGGAGACCCGGATCTGGGACATCCTCCAGGTCGACCGTCGTCCGCGGTTCGTCCACTTCGGGATCTTGCGGTTCAAGGATCTCGAGCTGTCGAAGTCGCGATATCGGAAGGAGATCGCGGAGGGCCGTCTCACCGGGATCGACGATCCTCGGACGTGGACGTTGCAATCGTTGCGCCGCCGGGGGATCCGTCCCGCGGCCCTCCGGGAGTTCGTGCTCTCCTTCGGCTTGAGCCTGAACGACATCGAGGTGCCCGCCGAGACGTTGTATGCGGAGAACCGCAAGATGATCGACAAAGACGCGAACCGTTACTTCTTCGTCCCCGATCCCGTCGTCGTCGAGATCGCGGGGCTGCCGCCGATCGAACGCGTGAAGGCGCCGCTCCACCCGGACTTCCCCGGCCGTGGCGTGCGGGAGATCCCCGCGGGTTCAAAGGTCGAGGTGGCCCGCGAGGACTTCACAAAGTTCCGCGGCCAGGAGGTTCGGCTCAAGGACTTCTGCAACGTCGTCCTGGACCACCGCGCCCGGTTCATCTCGATGGCGAACAAGGAGATTCCAAAGATCCAGTGGGTCACGCATGGGGTGCAGACCCATCTCGTGATGCCGGACGGCACGGAGTCGCGTGGCCTCTCCGAGCCGCTCGTGGGATCCCTCAAGGTCGACGACGTCGTGCAGTTCGAACGCGTGGGCTTCGCGCGGATCGATCACGTGAGCAAGGCCGAGGTGCGCGCGTACTTCGCCCACCGATAAACGATCCGCCGATCGCGAGGCTGATTTTCACATTCGCTCACCGTTCCTAGAGGGACAATGATGTCATCCTGGGCTTTCTACTCAATTGGGTAGAAGTTGACCGATCGCGCTCGCTCCCTCCGCCGGGCTCGGCAGCAACAGCAGGCTCCCATGCACGGCTTCATTGTGACCTGGGATGTCGATAGCGCCAACACGGCGATGTGTGGGAGGATCCGACGATTTGTGTTCGGATTGCCACCCCGCGGGAATCGATCCGGATTCGACACATCCCGCAAGAGCGGCAGGGCGTACCATTACGCTGGACTTGTCGAACGAGACGGAGTCAGGTACCTTGGGCAGTCTGTTCTCTTTGTATCGCCACCGACGCTCGGGCTACTGACCGAGTACCTACGCCGCGAAGGGATCGGCCACGTGGTTATCGAGGCCTCCGTGGGTCCGATTGTGACCAATTAAGCGGAAGTCCGTTCTCTATTCACGGCTGCGGCCCCCCGGCGACGCCGATTGGAAGCGAGTCACATAACTTCGAGATTTCCACTCAATTGAGTAGAAATCGGCACCGACCCGGGTGAAGCTTTTCTACCTTCCGACCTTCTCACGTTCCATGGCCCGGTTCGCGAAGCGCGTCCGTTCGATCGAGCCCTCTCCCACGGTCCGGATTAGCGACCTCATTGCGGAATCGCAGGGCCAGGGGAAGAAGATCCTCTCGCTGGCCATTGGCGAGCCGGATTTCCCGACGCCCGCGCACATCGTCGAAGCGGCCAAGAAGGCGCTGGACGACGGCTACACGAAATACACCGCCGCTCCTGGAATCCGCGAGCTGCGCGAAGCGATCGCCGAAAAGTCGCAGAAGGAGAACGGGATTCCCGCGAAGCCCGAGAACGTGATCGTCGCCCCGACCAAACACACGCTCTTCATGACGTTCATGGCCCTCCTCGAATCCGGAGACGAGGCCCTGATCCCCGATCCCGGCTGGGTCTCCTACGCGCCGATGGTGACCCTCGCGGGTGCGAAGCCCGTGCCCATCCGCGCCGCGGACGAAGATGGATTCGTGCCTTCGACGGAGACGGTCGGGGACGCGATCACCCCGCGGACCCGGCTCCTCGTGCTGAACTCGCCCTCGAATCCCGCCGGCTCGGTGTACACGAGGGCGCAGATGCGAGGCCTTGCGGACCTCGCGGCGGACCACGACCTCACGGTCGTGAGCGACGAGATCTACGAGAAGATCCTGTATGAGGGCGAGCACGTCTCGCCCGCGTCGCTGGAGGGCATGTTCGACCGGACCGTCACGGTGAACGGCTTTTCGAAGACGTACTCGATGACGGGCTGGCGGCTCGGCTGGCTCGTCGCGCCGTCGCCGATGTACCAGCAGATCGTGAAGGTCCAGGAGCACACGATCACCTGTGCGACCGCGTTCGCGCAAAAGGCAGGCGTCGCGGCCCTCCGGGGCCCGACCGGTCCGCTGAAGGCCATGGTCGACGAGTTCCGGGCGCGGCGAGACATCGTGCTCCGAGAGCTGAAGAAGATCGATCGACTCGCGACGGATCGTCCGAGCGGCGCGTTCTATGTCTTCCCCCGAGTCGAAGTCGGCATGGACAGCGCGTCGCTTGCGGAACGGATCCTCAAAGAGGCGGACGTCGCGGTGACCCCGGGGAGCGCGTTCGGCGAGGCCGGGGAGGGCCACCTCCGGCTCTCGTATGCGGCCTCCCGCGAGACGATTGTCGAATGCATCCGCCGGATCGCGGACATCCTCAAGAGAATCTGACGAGCGAGCGGGTCGGAACAATCGAGAGTGCGTTCAGCCGTCTCCCGATAGGAGTTAAGTATCCTCGTCCACTTTCGCGGGTTGAGGGAACGAATGGCGCAAGACGAGCGGGAGGAGATGCCCACGATTGTACCGATGGTCGCGTACGAGGATCCCGCCACGGCGATCGATTGGTTGGTGCGTGCCTTCGGGTTCCGCGAACGCAAAGACCAGCGGATGAAGGACCGCGACGGGCGGATCACGCACGCGGAGCTGCGACTCGGGAAAGGCCGGGTCTTCTTGGCGACCCCGACACCGGACTACCAGAGCCCGAAGCATCACCGGGAGACGTGCGCGGCCGCGCGTAAGTGGTCTTCGGTCCCATGGGTCGTCGACGGGCTGCTTGTCCACGTGGACGATGTCGACCGTCACTTCGCTCGCGCGAAGAGCGAGGGCGCGACGATGCTTTCCGATCTCGAGGACAACCCGGTCGGGCGCCTATACAGGGCCGAAGACATCGAAGGGCATCGGTGGATGTTTCTCAAGCCTCATTCGTGATTTCATCCCATGGCGGCGCTGAGAACTAGTCTTTCGCGGCGCGCGCTCGAAGCAAATCCGCGATGGCGGTGTGGCCTTTCTCGACTGCGTCGTCCAGGGGCGTGTGACCGCCGTCTCGGATCGCGTGGACGTCCGCCCCGCGATCGAGGAGCATCCGGACGACCTCGAGATTCCCGTGGACCGCCGCCTTGTGGAGCGTGGTGTAGTTGGCCTCACTCCGCACGTTCGGGTTCGCCCCGGCCGCGAGCAGGATCCGCACGACGTCGGCGTGGTCTCCCGAGACGGCCGCATCCACGGCCGTGTTCGCGAACCGACTCGGCGGTTTCTGGTTCACATCGGCCCCGTGGTCCAGGAGTACTTTGACGGCATCGGCATGGCCGAAGAACGCGGCGAGGCCGAGCGGGTCGAAGCCCTCCTCCTTGGTGGCCTCGTTGACCCGGACGCGGGATTGCCCGAGGATCGTCTTGAGCCGCCGCGCATTCCCGACCGTCGCGGCCTCGTACAGGTTCAGCGCGTCTTCCGGCGTCCGAGCGAGGAGCAGCTTGAGGACGTCCGAGGCCCCGTAGAAGGTGGCCGTCAGGACGAGCGTCCCGTTTGGGGTGCGCATCCGGAGCAGCGACGGATTGCGGTCCAGGATCGCTTGGGCCTTCGCGAGGTCGTTCTTCTGGGCCGCCTTGAGCAACTCGTCCTCTTCCCCCATTCCAACGCCTCCGAGCGAGCCGGCCGGCAACGCGGCCGTGCGGCTATGAACGTTACGCCACTACGTGACGACTTGGGTCTCGCCGCACGAGGGGCACATGACCTCGATTGGACGGCGGCTCGTCGACAGGTCGATCGGCTTGCCGCAACGGCGACAGGTGATCGACATGGGCGACGTCGGCGGGGTCTGGACCGGCCCTTCCGGTGGCGGGGGCTGGGTCCCTTTCGCGCCCATCGGCGCGAGGCCGCCTCCCACCCGCCTCCACAGCCCGATCACCGCGATCAGGAGCAGGAGGAACAGGACGCCGAGGACGATGCCGAAGATCGGGACGCCCCCGACGTCGGTGGACCAGAACGCGGTCCCCGACCCGCCGACCTGGACCGTCTGGAACGCGCTCGCACCGGTGTTGAATTCGTTCGCGAAGACGAGGAGGCCTCCGCCCCCGGTCCCTTGCGGGATCCGGAGGGAGAGGTCTGCCGCCGGCCCGGTCGTGATCGCCGAGACCGACGTCGAGGCGATCGAGAGGGACCAGCGGAACTGGCTCGGGAGCGATGCCGGGCCTCGCGCGGTCAAGGTGAGCCGCGCGTGAATCGTCTCGCCGGCGGCGTACGACGACCGGTCGAAACTCAACCCGAGGACGAAGCCGCTCGCCTGGATGATCGTCGCTTGCGTCTGCGTCGTGTTCCCTCGGTCCGAAGCGGTCACGTGGAAGGTGTAGCTGCGGCTCGCGGGGTTCGGCGTGCGGAACCCGAAGAACGTCAGGTTCGTCGTCCCGGACAAGACGATGACCGCATTCTCGTCGTCGACTTCGTAGGCGTAGGACGGATTCGTGATCACGTGCGAGGTCACGTCGTAGAGAGCGTTGATCGTGTCGCCCGGATTGTAGTCGCCGCGGTCGAGGCTCAGGGCCATGTACGCGAGCGCGACCGTCGCGCTCTGCTGGCCCGCGCTGACCGTCCCCTGACCGTCGTCCACGGTCGCCTCGAATCGGAGGGTCCCCGTGTAATCGAGAGCGATCGGATAGGTGAACCTAGCGCCCGCGGTCGTCGTCGTGTTCAGGAGTTGGAAGAAGAAGTTCCGGACCCGCCATGTATACGTGTAATTCGCGGGCGCCGGGGTCCGATAGACGGTCGCCTGGGCGGTCGCGGTGTCGCCGCTCAGGTACGACGACTTGTCGAGGACGACCGTCACCGTCATTGCCGCCGGGTCGACGCCCGTTGACGCGGCCCTCGCAGTTGGCAGCAGGGCGGCGAGCGCCAGAAACGCGATGGCGAGCACGAGCCCAATAGCCGCGGCCCTCGATCTCAGGGCGGATGACATGCGCGTCCCATCCCATGTGCCCGCCGGGAGAAACCCCGCGGACGGGGCGCCATCATGTCTGACCTACTTAATGATTTGGTCCGATAATTGTCCGACGCATTTCCGCGGCGTATCACGGATCGATTTCGCTCTGCGCCACTCGCGTCGGTTCGAGTCTGGATTCACGCCCCGGCCGTGCGCTGGTCTCCGCCGGCTTGGAGGCGGGCGAACAGGTCGTCGGCGCGGGCGCGCCACGGCGCCGCGTCGCCGCCCCGGCCTTGGGTCTCGTAGAGCCGCGCGATCTCTTCGTACCGGGTGGCCAGCGAGTACGGGTTCTCGAGTCGGGCGATCATCTCGACGGACTCGAGCAGGTGGGCCTCCGCCTTCGGCCAATCCCCGCGCTTCGCGAAGACGAGGCCGAGGTTCGCCTTCGCCGTCGACAGGGCGACGGGATCGCCGATCGTCTCGGCGAGCTGGACCGCGCGCTCCGCGCTCGCGGCCGCGGCCTCGACCGCTTCGAGTCGAAGGTAGTTGTCGACCGCGTTCGCCAGTGCGTACGACGCGAAGCGCACGTCCCCGGCGCCCAGGGCGATCTCCGCGGACCGAGCGAACGTCTCCGCCGCCGTCCGGGCATCCCCTTGGCGGCTCGAGACGATCCCGAGGTTGATCTGGATCGCGGCATCGTCCCGCGTGCCGCTCCGCACCGAGGCAGCGGCTTCCAGGAGACGCGTCTTCGCGTTGGCGTGGTCTCCGCGTGCGATCAGGACGGCGCCGAGATCGGTCAACGTGCGGACCCGCTCGCGCGAGCCGTGTGGCAAGAGGTCCGCCGCTTGTTCGAGGTGCCCCATGGCCGCCGGAAGGTCTCCGAGCTTCCGCTCCACGCCACCGAGGGCCCGCAACGCCTCCCCCTCGACCTCCGGGACGGCGAGGGCCGCGGCCTCGCGAACCGCTTCCGCCAGGATCGTCCGCGCGTCCTGGTAGGCGGCGAGTCGATTGGCGATCCGCCCGAGTTGGATGTGCGCCCGAAGCCGTTCCGAAGGCGTACCGGAGTTCGCAATGCGCTCGAGGACCGCCCGCGCATCCGCGAACTTTCCGAGGAACATCTGCGTCTCGGCGAGGAGGGCGTCGAGCCGTGAATCCTGCGGAACGCGGAGCAACGCGGCCTCCAAATCTCCCGCGCGAGCGCTCTCCGCGAACGCCGGTCCGACGTCGATGAGCCGGGCCACTGCGGCTTCGAGATCCCCGGACTCGATCCGGTGGTACGCTTCTTCGAGGTGGTCTTGTCGGCCCGCCCAGTATGAGGCCGCGCGGACGTGCGCCTCCTGCCGCCGGAGGTCCCCCATCCGTCGGAGGAAGAATTCCTTCACGAGGTCGTGCAGCAGGTAGCCCTCGTCTCGGTGATGGAGGAGCGCGCGGCGTACGAGTCGGCGGAGCTGGGAGAGCGTGGCGCCGAACGCCTCCGGAGAACGCGCCGGACGGCGCAGCACCGCGAACGTGCGGAGGAGATTCTCCGATGCGTCGTCGAGGTCCTCGAGGACCGTGTCGAGCACGTACCGCTCCGTCTCGACCGCTCCGGCGTCGAGGCCGCTCGCCGCGAAGAGCTCGAGGGCGAGCGGGTGGCCTCCGGTCGCGGCGACGACTCGAGGCACGTCGGCCGGTTTGAGAGAGGCCCCCCGGGAGGCGAGCAGCTCCGCCGCGGAATCATCGTCGAGGCCTTCGAGGCGGAGTTCGACGACGCGTCCCCGCGCGACGTCGGGTGGTTCGAAGAACGTCGGCTGCGTGCGGCTCGCAACGAGGATTTTCGCATCCGGAGGATGTTCGAAGACCGCTCGGAGGAGGGCGTCGGCGGCGGGGCACGCATGGAGGTCGTCGATCGCGAGGACACAGCCGGACAGGTCTTCCCGGAGGACGGCGACGACCTCGATCGGGTCGTAGGCGGGACGCGTGATGGCCGCCTTCAGCCGCCGGCGATTCTGATGCGCGAGGAAGTCCGCGAACGAACTCAACAGGCCGTGCGCGTCGTCGTGGGCGTACACGCGCCGGAGGAGTTTCGGACGGCGTTCTTCGGCGAGGGCCCGTGCGAGGAGCGCGGACTTGCCGATCCCCGCCACGCCGATCACGACGGCGACGGCCCGCGACCCGGAAGCGAGCCACTCCTCCAAGTAGCGTCGTTCGTCTGCTCGGCCGAAGAACGTGCGGCTCGGGACCGCGGCCGGCTTCGCCGGTTCCGGTCGGGGCATCTCGACGACCTCGGAGACAAGGACCCGCTGCACGGCCTCGGCTTCCCTGAGGCCCGCATGGCGCAACGCATCGATCGCCTCGCCGCCGAGGACCGTCCGACGACCTTCCGGCGCCGACAGCTCGATCGTCCGTGCCCGCGCGTGCTCCCGCATCCGCCGCGAGATCTCTTGGCCCGCCGGCGTCAGCTCGTACACCTTGCGGCGGGAGCGGGCATTGGCGACGTGGGCCATCCGCTCCTGCACCTTCCCG
>VBMA01000055.1 GCA_005878985.1 Methanobacteriota archaeon | reverse complement strand
CTGGGAGACGAACCGCCTCGTGCGGGAACTCGCCCGAGGGCTGCACATCAGCCGCAGGCGGATCGGATTCGCCGGGACGAAGGACAAACGCGCGCTCACCACGCAGCTGTTCTCGTTCGAGAACGTCTCGCCCGAGGCGGTCAAGGCCCTGCGGATGAAGGACGTCGAGGTCCTCGACCTGTCGCGTTCGGACCGCTCCCTCGAGATCGGAGACCTCGCCGGCAACCGCTTCCAGATCGTCGTCCGCGACCTCGCCCTCGCGGAGGATCGGGCGATTCCGATCGCCGAAGAGGCGGCCCGCCAGATCCGTTCGTTCGGGGGCTTCCCAAATTTCTTTGGCCTCCAGCGTTTCGGTTCCGTGCGGCCCATCACGCACGTCGTCGGCCGGCACATCGTGCGCGGGGAGTTTCAGCAGGCGGTCGACGCATACGTCGCGAATCCGATCGAGGGCGAGGGTACCGAATCCTATGAGGTCCGCGCCGCCTTGCGCGATACCGGCGACGTCCACGCCGCCCTCCGGTCGTACCCGAAATCGTACGGCTTCGAAAAGGCCATCCTCAATCATCTGGCGACCCGTCCCGGGGATTACGTCGGCGCCTTGCAGGAACTTCCCTTCAATCTCCTCCTCATGTTCGTCCACGGATACCAGTCGTACATGTTCAACCAAATCCTGAGCGAGCGGATGCGCCGCGGCATCCCGATCCACGAGCCGGTGGCCGGGGACCTGGTCCTCCCCGCCGACAGGCGGGGCCTGCCCGACCGGGATCGGACAATCGACGTGACCTGCGACAATCTCGACCGGGTGACGGATCGATGCCGCGAAGGCAAGGCATGGGTCAGCGCGGTCCTCTTCGGGTCGGAATCGGAGTTCGCCGGCGGAGAAGTGGGCCAGATTGAGAAAGGGATTGTTGCGAAGGAAGGCCTCCGGGCCGAGGACTTCATCATCCCCGAGATCCCGCGGATTTCCTCGAAAGGTTCCCGGAGGGAAATCCTCGCGCCCCTCCATGATCTTGCTGTGACGCTGGCCGACAACTCGTTGAACCTGTCGTTCGCATCGACGCGAGGAAGCTACGCGACGTGCCTCGTCCGGGAGTTCACGAAAACCGAGTGATCGGCCGGTTCAGCTCCGAAGCTTCGTCCAGAGGTCCGCGAACCGGTCGACCGCGTCGTCGTGGAAGCTCGACTGGTTCGCGAGGAGGAGCTTCCGGACCTCCTCGAGGTCCTTGATCGTGAAGACGCTCTCCCGTTCCCGCTTCGTCCGCACGAGCAGGTCCCGGTGCATCAGCTTCTGAAGGTGATACGACAGCGTCGACTTCGACACCCCGACGGACGCCTGGAGCTCCGCGAACGTCCGCCCCTCGTACGTCAGGAGCTCGACGAGGATCTTCCGCGGGACGTCCTGCCGGAGCACGGCGAGGATCCGACGCTGCGCCTCGACGAACGCGCGCGCGATGAAGTACCGCTTCCGGTGGCCGTCCTCCTCCGCCTTCAGCACGCCGTTGCGCTCCAGGTACCCCAGATGGTACGACAGCATGCCCGTCGACATCCCGAGCGCATGGCCGATCCGGCGCAGGTGCACGCCCGGGTTCGCGACCAGGAAATCGTAGATCCTGCGACGGCTCTCCAGTTCAAGGCCTTCCGACATCCGATCACCGCAGGAGCGCGAGGTAGAGCGAGACGAGGACCCCGAGGTTCAGGGCGAGCCACTCCGAACCGATGGACGACACGGCCGTCGTCGCCATCTCGACGAGCAACCAGAGGCCTTGGACCAGGAAGATGGCGAACGCCGCGGTCAACAGGAGGAAGCGCCGCTCGCGATGGCGCGCGTAGGACTGCACGGAGACCGTCGCCAGAATCGCCGCGAAGCCGGCGAACGAAACCCTGAGGAACACGTCCAGAGGGCCCATCGATCCGCGCAATGATGCTTCTTCGGTAAGATACTTTGCGTACGCCGGTCGAAGGTCTCCCGGCGCGAATGAAAATCCGGTTCGAGATGCGTCCTAACGAGTTCCCCGTCTGGACCAAAATCCCCTTATCGGGGAAGCGACACTAGATGGTGGAGGGAGGACGGCACGGACGCGCGCGCATTTCTCGCGAGGGCGGCGGCGACCTTTACGGTGCTTTCGCTTCTTCCCGTCGCCCTGAGCGGATCTGCCCCCTCTCACGCGTCCCCCGTCCTCCGACCTATTTCGGACTCCGACCTGGGGGGCGTGCCGGTGGGCGACATCCCGTGGCCGACCGCGTTGTTCGCGGCGTTCACGTACGACCGCGGGCTCGTATTCGGGACGTACACGCGCTTCGCGTACAACGCGACCTCCGGAATCGTCACGACGGTCTCCGGCGTCGCGGGCGGCACGCAGGTGCCGTACCTCGGTTCGATCGCGATCGATGGCTTTCCTCCCGCACGGTCTGCGGCAGCCCACGGGCCGATCTTCGAGGCGGACGGCTACCTCGTCACGCTGACGGCCCACGACGACCCGACCGGCCTCATCGAGATCCGGTCCGAGATGGCGCGCCTCGTCACGATCGAGCTACCGGCTTCCGCGACGAACATCTCCGTGCTGTCGGCACCCGGGCTGATGCGGGCATCCACCGTGTCGTTCACGATTGACGGGGAGGAGGCGCGGTTGTTCCTCGGGACCGGCTCCTTCAACGTGACCGGCACGCGAGTCCTCGCGGGGATGGCGAGTCCCGACCTGCTCGTGTTCAAATCGGTGCCGCCGGCTTCGACGAACAAGGCGGAATGGAGGGCCGTCCTCGACGCGATCAGCGCGGGCCAGGTCGTCGCCGAGTTGGATCTCGTCGCGACGAGCGACG
The DNA here is from genome assembly GCA_005878985.1 of Methanobacteriota archaeon. Lineage (GTDB taxonomy): Archaea > Thermoplasmatota > Thermoplasmata > RBG-16-68-12 > RBG-16-68-12 > RBG-16-68-12. Next base: position 10,173 of record VBMA01000055.1, on the reverse strand, counting down.
GCCACTGGCTGCAGAACCCGGCCCGATACCGGATCGATGTCGCGGCGTGGCCCCTCGCGGTCCGACCGCGTGAGGCGTCGGTCCAGGTCGACACGTTGCGTCCCGGCGGCGCGATTGTCCTCTTCGCGTTCGATCCGCGCACCATGCCGACCAACGGGTCCGCCCAAATCAGCGTCAGCGCGAACGGCAAGGCGCTGAACCGATCCGACGACCCGCTCACCCTGTTCTACACGTTCGATTCGGTGGCGCGGAACGCATCGTTCACGCTCCTTCCGCTCCCGGGCACCGTCATGGCCGTCTACCTGCCCTCCCTCGCGGCGGTCTCGATCGACATCGTCAGCCTCCCGCCCGCGGCGCCGGCTCCCGCGTTCGATGCGGGATCCGAGGCGGCCGTGATCGCCGCCCTTGCGATTGTCTCGGTGGCGGCGGCGCGGATGCTGCGCCGCAAGCCGACATAGCGCTGGGACCGCGCACGTACAAATATCCGCCCCGGCATCGCCGCTTCCATGCCCACGGACGAGGTCTGCGGGGTCCAGGGTTGCGGCAAGGAGGCGAAGCGGTCTCTCTCGACGAAGAAGGTGAAGGAGGTCCTCCCGGAGCTCAAGCTGATCGGCGAACCGAGGCGCGTCCATCTGTGCAAGGATCACTACAAGCAGTTCCGGAAGAAGACGAAACAAGAACGGGAGCTCGATCGCGCGGCGTGGCAGTAGGCCGCGGACGCGTCAATCGAGGACGAGTTCGCGCATCCCGGTCTTCTCATTGAACCGGCGGTTTAAGGCGATCGAATCGAACCGCGCGAGTTGGATCTCGTTGACCACCGCCGTCCTCGCGCGGAATAGATGGCCGCCGATCGCGCCATGGTCCCGTCGGCCGAGCGCGGTGTGCAGGTGGAGCTTCGGGTCGGCCCCCATCGCAATGCTCCCGTGGAGCGCGAGCAGCTCGTGACGGTCCGCGAAGACGGTCTTCTCGTAACCTTTCGGCCCGAAGTACCCGATCTCGAAGTCCTGGAGCATCCCGATTCCCCACAGGACCGAGCCGCTCTCGATCTGGTGCTTCCGGGCGGCGGCCTCGAGGCTCGGGAAGAGGTCGTCGCCGTCGGACAGCTTCACGACGACGGTGTTGCCTTCCTGCTGCGTCTCCATCGGCTCACCGCGTGAGGAGCGCCTCGGCTCGGATCTTCAGCCGACGCTCCACGGCCTTCGCGAGGTCTTTCGCGCCGCTGAACGCGGTGTACACCTTCCGCGGGCGGCACGCTTCGATGAACGTCATCACGTCCTCGAAGTCCCCGTGGTCGCTCAGCGGGAACTGCGCGTCGAGGCCGTAGCGGCCCGTGTAGTCGAAGAAGGCGCACCATCCGCTCACGTACGCCGCCTTGAGGCCGACCGAGCCGAGCCACGAGACGCTGTCCTCGAGCGGCGGCCGCAGCCATCCTGGCGGCAACACGTAGACGCGGGGATCGTTCCGCTCATTTTCCGCGAGCTCCGAGAGCCGGCGGTACTCGAGCTTGATCCCGTAGGCGCCGTAGAGGTCCGCGAGGTCCGCGATCTTGTCCGAGACCGCGACCTCCACGCCGAGCCGGTTCACGAGCGCGATCAACTCCTGGCTCTTGCCGAACTCATACCCGCCGAGGGCCACGGGGCCCTGGGCGAGCTCCATCTCGAGCCAGTTCAACAGGTCCGACTCGACGTCGTGCTTCGGGGGGAAGTTGTACCCCGGACGTCCGTACGTCGCGTCGACGATCAGGTCGCGGACGAACTCCGGCTGGGCGCGGCCGCACGTCGACCCGCCCTCGGGGTTGAAGTCGCCCGTGTACAGGAGGTCGTCCACGCGGACCATCGCGCTGCCGAACACGTGGCCGGCGTCCTTGAGGACGACGCGGAAACCGTTCAGCTCGATCTCCTTGCCGTACGGGAGCGGGTGGCCGGTCCCGCCCCGCCGGACCTTCAGGACCGCGACGGTCTGCGGGGTCATGATCCCGCCCGAGGTCAGATGGTCCATGTGTCCGTGGCTCACGACGCTGCCCGGCGTCTTCCGCGTCGGGTCCAGGATGACCTCCTTCAGCGCCTCCTGGACGAGGATGCCGCCTTCGTAGCGCACGCGCGTCACGATCGCCTCGTGAAGATGTACCGAGTGGGCACGCGGCGCTTCAGACCGGTCCAGTATTTACAACGCTCGCAGCGATAGCCGAGGGTCACGGTCCCGCCGTAGACGGTCATGTTGCGCACTTTCTTCAGGCGAGCGCCGCAGACGGGACACTTGATGAGGGACCGCATCTCCTCCGTGTCGCGACAGCGGATCTCCAGGTCGACGAGGCCGGATTCGATGGCGAGATGTCGAAGCCGCGGCTCCCCGACGCGATACTTTTCGTCGCCTTTCAAGTCTTTTTCGACGAGTTGCTTGAGTCTGCGCTGGCTGTCGACCATCGGCCGCGTGCTCAAGATACGGACGAGGGAATCCCGGACCCGATCGTCGCTCGGGATCCGGTACGACGGCATCCGTTTCGCGGAAGGGCCGCGCCCATACTAAGGTTTCTGGAGGGAGCGGGAACGGCGCTCATCGGAGGTCGGAAGGAGTCGCGCACTCAGTGCGGAGACAGCCGGCATCGCGACCATCGGGAGGCCTGCAAAGGCGATTAGCGGGAGGCCCGAGACCATTGCCGGTGCGGCGACCACCCGGTAAATTGTCGAGGCCGTCGTGACCCAGAGGAATCCGTCCGGACCCATCTCGATATCGAGGATCCCGGACGGCACCGTCAAGAGGATGCTCTCGCTGACTACGGTTGTCCCGTCTGCGGAGAGGGCGAGGTCTCGGAGTCGCGCATCGTTGTACGCGCCGAACATCAGGTCGTTCCGCGAATGTGTCAGGAGGGAACCGGTGTAGAACGCCGCGTTCGTCGGAGCGATCGTCGGCGTCCACCAATCGATGGGCATGACAGGACTCGGGCCGTCTTGGTTCGTGTTGCCCGGCGGCGGCGGAGGCGTAGAACACGTCGCGGCGGGTCCCCAGCCGTAGTTGTCGCCTGCGGTCAAGAGGTTCACTTCGTCGTTGCAATTCGGCCCGTTCTCGGTGACGTAGGCGCGTCCGGTGGTCGGATGCCAAGCGATCCCGAACATGTTCCGGTGGCCGTACGTGTAGATGAGATTCTCGACGGAGAGGCTGCCGTAGAACGGATTGTCGAGAGGGGGACTTCCATCGGAGTTCATCCGCAGGACTTTCCCCAGGCGGCTCATCCGGTCCTGCGCCAGAGACGGGTTCGCGTTCTCGCCGACGACAGCCCACAGTTTTCGGTCCGGGCCGAAGGCGATCACGCCGCCGTTGTGATTCGTAGCGGTGCTCAAGGGGGGCATCTGGAGGATGACCGTCGCGGAGGTTCCGGCGTTCCCGTTCGCCAGGATTCGGACGATGCGATTGTAGATCGTCCCGTTGGCCACGTCATTGAACGTCTGGTACGCGTACACGTATGGGGTCGTCAGAAAATCGGGATCGAGGGCGAGGCCCAGGAGGCCCCGCTCGCCCGCCGTCGCGGTGCCCGTCAGTGTGTAGAACGGGGTTGGCAAAAGCGCCCCGCTCTCGATGACTCGGATGCTGCCGGTGTTCCGCTCCGCGAAGAACACGCGGCCGTCGGAGGCAAAGGCGAGGGCGATCGGCCACGCAAGGCCCGTCTGGACCGGCGCGAGCTGCACCGCCGGGTTGTTTGGATTTCCGCCTCCTCCCGGGCGGTTGACCAAGTACCAGGCGAACGCGAAGGTGGCCAGAATCGCAACGGCCGCGATGACGACCGCCACGATCGTCCGCCGATTCCGCGGGTCCACGGAGCCTGAACGCCTGGTCCGCCTAAAGGGCCTTGTCGTTCGATCTCACTCGGCCAGTGCGACGAGGCGGACCGGGGAGCCGGACGTCCCTTGCAAGTTCAGGGGAAGGGCTAGCAACAGGAATGGGGACGAACCGAGGACCTCGAGATTCGCGACGTTCTCGATCACCGGCACGTTCGCCCCGAGGAGGGTGTGGTGTGCCGGGTACGTGCCATCGTCCGGGTGGTCGATGTTCGCGGTGTCGATGCCGACAAGGCCGACTCCCCAGTCCAGGAGTAGCTCCGCCGCGGCTCGCGTCACCCCCGGATTCTGGAACAGGTACGCGGGCGCGCCGCGGTGCCGTTCCCACCACCGGGTGCGAAGCAAGATCGCGTCGCCCTTCTGGACCGGACGGGCCGCCTCCCGCAGCGACGAATGCAGATGCCGAGGAACGATCTTGCCTTTCTTCGCAAGACCGCGAAGATCCAGAACGTGACCGGGCGCGATGAACCGATCGAGGGGCATCTCGTGGAGCTTGCGCCCCGTTGGCTCGAAATGGAACGGCGCATCGACGTGGGTGCCGGTGTGGCTCACGAAGAACATCGATTCCGCGAAGAACCCGTGGACCTCCCGCGTCGTCCATTGGGTGAAGGTCGGTGCCGGATACGCGGGGAACATTTGCGTGTCCGGCCCGATCGGTTGAGACAAATCGACGATGCGAGAGAATCGGATCGTTCGAGATTTCGGAGCCACGCTACCGCCTCCGTAGCGGAGGGTCGGCGGAGGTCTTAGCGGTTTTCCATCGGGCACACGCTTTTGCGACGAGAAGGAATGTCGCTGCGACCGTGTCGTCGGATCGCCTCGAACGTGTGACGTCCGAGATTGTTGCATGCCGCAAGTGTCCTCGGCTCGTTCGATACCGCGAGCACGTCGCCAAGACGAAACGCGCCGCCTTCCGCGATTGGGATTACTGGGGTCGGCCGGTTCCGGGATTTGGCGATCCGGACGCGCGGATTCTCGTTGTCGGCCTGGCTCCCGCGGCTCACGGAGGCAACCGCACGGGACGCACATTCACCGGAGATCGGAGCGGAGAATGGTTGTATCGGGCTCTGTACGGCGCCGGTTTTTCGAACCAGCCCACGTCGGTTTCGAAAGACGATGGACTCATCCTTCGGGATTGCTACATCGCGGCCGCGGTGCGGTGTGCTCCACCGGAGAACAAGCCAACGCGGATTGAGTTCGCTCGTTGCCAGCCGTACTTGGAGCGAGAGGTGATGCTCCTGCAGAACCTGCGAGTCGTCGTCGCCCTTGGAGCCGTGGCGATGGATGCCTTCCTCCGCACATGGCGCGCAATCGGTCACGAAGTCCCATCACCCGTTCCGAATTTTCGCCATGGAGGGACATGGCAGCTTGCACCGCTTACGCTCCTCGCCTCGTACCACCCAAGCCAGCGGAACACGCAGACGGGCCGCCTCACGCAAGCGATGTTTGATCGGGTCTTCGAATCGGCGGGGAAGATCATCCATAACAGGCCATGATGGCAAGCGTCGGCGCCGCCCAAGTCAACCTTATTTAAGGTTAACATCGCCCACCGGCGCAGGAGCCCCAAAAAGGCTTTACATTCCCGGCGACTCCCCAATCCGTGACGGCGCCGCGCAAGGTCATCATTCTCGGCGCCGCGGGCCGCGACTTCCACAATTTCAACGTATACTTCCGTGACAATCCCGCATACGACGTCGTCGCTTTCACCGCGACACAGATTCCTGGCATCGCGACTCGGAAGTATCCGGCCTCCCTCGCGGGGAAGCTCTATCCGGACGGAATCCCGATCTTCCCGGAGGAGGAGCTGCCTTCGCTCATCAAGAAATTCGGTGCACAGACGTGCGTCTTCTCCTATTCCGATGTGGACTATGGGTACGTCGGACATCGCATCGCCCTCGCCAACTCGCACGGAGCCGAATTCCTGTTGCTGGGCGCGCAGGAGACCATGTTGAAGGCGAAGGTGCCTGTCGTCGCCGTGTGCGCGGTCCGCACCGGGAGCGGGAAGAGCCAGACGTCGCGGCGGGTCGCGGGGATCCTGCGGGCGCATGGCAAGAAGGTCGTCGTCGTGCGCCATCCGATGCCCTACGGCGACCTGGCGTCCCAGGCCGTCGAGCGCTTCGCCACGTACGAGGACCTGGACAAGTACGAGACCACGATCGAAGAGCGGGAGGAGTACGAGCCCCACATCGACAAGGGGACCGTCGTCTACGCGGGCGTGGACTACGAGAAGATCCTGCGGCAGGCCGAGGCCGAGGCGGAGATCCTCCTGTGGGACGGCGGGAACAACGATACGCCGTTCCTCAAGCCGGACCTGCACATCGTCGTCGCGGACCCGCTCCGTCCGGGACACGAGCTCTCGTATTATCCGGGCGAGACGAACGTCCGCATGGCCGACGTCATCGTGATCAACAAGGTCGATACCGCGACGCCGGAGAACATCGAGATTGTGAAGGAGAACATCCGGAGCGTGAATCCGGACGTGGTCGTCGTCGAGGCGGCGTCGCCCATCACGCCGGACGACAGCGTGCAGATCCGCGGGAAGAAGGTCCTCGCGATCGAGGACGGCCCGACGCTCACCCATGGCGGCATGGAATACGGCGCCGCGTACATCGCGGCCCAGCGGTTCGGCGCCGCGGAGATCGTGAGCGCGGTGAACTACGCGGTCGGCTCGATCAAGGATACGTACAAGAAGTATCCGAACTCCCGCAAGATCCTGCCCGCGATGGGCTACGGCCCGAAGCAGATCAAGGAGCTCGAGGAGACGATCGACGCGACGCCTTGCGACCTCGTGCTGAGCGGCACGCCGATCGACCTGAGCCGCGTCCTGAAGACGAAGAAACCCGTCGTCCACGTGCGGTACGAGCTCGACGAGATCGGCCATCCGAACCTCGAGGACGTCCTGCGCGATTGGGAGCTCATCTGAGCCGGATCAGGTCCGGGATCTTAGCCGAGGGACCTTGTCCGGATTGAGACGATAGTAGTCGTACAGGATCGCTACGATCATCGCCACCAGGAAGATGACCCAGTCCGCGGGGTTCCTGACCGAGATGAGAAAGCCGCTCGACGCGGCAGGAACGAGGACGATCGCCAGGAAGGTTACCCACGCGATCGCGCGCACGAAACCACTCCGTGGATTGTATCCGCGTCGCTCGAGGATTTCGGGGACGACGACGAACGGAACGACAATCGCCACGGCAATCGCTCCGAAGAAGAGAAGCGTCGCGGCGAGTCCATCCATGGACGGACGAACGGCAGATCGGACAAGAAGGTTTTGCACCACACCTTTAACTCCGCACCATCCATCCTCGGGTCGAGAACGTCAATGAAACTCGCGGTGATCGGCGCGGGGGAGATGGGCCATGGCGTCGCGGAGCTGGCGGCCCTGCACGGTCACGACGTCCGGATGCGGGACATCAAGACCGAGTACGTCGACCGAGGCCTCGAACGGATACGCTGGTCGCTCGGCAAGCTGGTCGAGAAAAAGCAGATCACCCAGGCGCAGGCGGACGAGGCGCTCGGACGGATTCACGGGACTGTCGACCTCCGGGACGCCTGTCGCGATGCGGACTTCGTGATCGAGGCGGTCTTCGAGGACCCGGAGCTGAAGAGGAAGGTCTTCCGTGAACTCGATGAGGCCGCGCCATCGAAGGCGATCCTCGCGTCGAACACGTCCGCGTTGCCGATCACGCAGATGGCGAAAGCCACGAAGCGACCGCAGAAGGTCGTCGGGATGCACTTCTTCAACCCGCCGATGCTCATGGCGCTCGTCGAAGTCATCCGGGCGGACACGACGAGCGACGCGACCCTCCAGGCCGCGGTCGATCTCGCGAAGTCGTTCGGCAAGACGGTCATCGTGGTCAAGAAAGACATCCCCGGATTCATCACGACGCGCGTCCTCGGGCCGTACTTCGAGCGGGCGGCCTGGATTCATGAGCGGGAAGGCATCCCGATCGAGACGATCGACGCCGCGATGCGGTTCCGCGCGGGATTCCCGATGGGTCCATTCGAACTCGCCGACCAGGTCGGCGTCGACGTCCTCCATCATCTGATCGTGAACGCGCACCGGCCCATGCCCCGGTCCGTCCAGGACCTCATCGACCGGAAGAAAGTGGGGCACAAGGTCGGCGAAGGCTTCTACGCCTACAGGGAGGGCCGACCGAAACTCACGCCGGAGATGGGCCAAGCCTTCGACCCGATCCGCATCCTCGCGCCGATGGTCAACGAGGCCGCCGAGCTCGTGGCCCTCGATGTCGCAAGTCCCTCCGAGATCGATGAGGCGATGCGCCTTGGGACCGCGTTCCCCAAGGGCCCCCTCGCCACGGCCGACGACCTCGGGATCGATGTCGTGGTCGGGGCGCTGAAAGCCGACAAGGACGCGAAGCCGGCGAAGGTCCTCGAGGAGATGGTCGCTCGCGGCGACCTCGGTGTGAAATCGGGGAAGGGGTTCTACGACCACGGCTCGGGAGGCGGCACGATGACCTACGAGACGTTGCTCGTCGCCCACGACGCGACGACGCACGTGGCGACGATTACGATCAACCGGCCAGATCGGCTCAACACGTTGAGTCCACAAGTCTTCGAAGAGCTCGACAAGGCGCTCGCGGCCCTGGGGGAGGACGACGGCGTGCGCTGCGTCATCATCACGGGGGCCGGGGACCGATCATTCAGCGCCGGAGCCGACCTCACGTCGTTCGGCGACATCTCGAAGGCGTTCAAGGTCTGGCGCTTCTCCCGGCGGTCCGAGGAGGTCGTGAGCCACCTCGCGAATTTCTCCAAGCCAACAATTGCCGCGATCAATGGGCACTGCTTCGGCGGCGGCCTCGAGATTGCGCTCGCGTGCGATTTCCGGATCGCCGCGAGTCGGGCGAAGCTCGGCCAGACGGAGGTGAATCTGGGCCTGGTGCCCGGGGCAGGAGGGAGTCAGCGCCTTGTCCGCGTCCTAGGGCAAGCGAAGGCGAAGGAGCTCGTGTTCCTCGGGGCCCGACTCACGGCCGACGAAGCCGCCAGCATCGGCCTCGTGACGAAGACTGTTTCGAACGAGGCGTTCGCGGGAGAAGTCCGCGCGTTCGCGGAGAAACTCGCGAAACAAGCGCCGGTCGCGATCCGTCTCGCGAAGGTCCTCCTGAATCGCAGCGGCGACATTCCAATCGATGCCGCACTGGAGATGGAGGCGATGGCCTTCGGGCTGATCTCCTCGACCGAGGACATCTACGAAGGCCTCCAGGCGTTCATGGAGAAGCGCGAGCCGAAGTTCAAGGGCGAGTGAGCTCACTTCGCGATGACGTTCTTCTTGGCGAGCGCCTCGATCTGCCGAGAGGTGTATCCGAGGGACCGCAGGATTGGTTCCGTGTCCTGGCCTTTCATCGGGACCCGCGCGGGATTCCGGACCTCCGTCGCGGTGTGCTTCGCGGGGTGGGAGATGACCTGAAGCTTCCCGACACCTGGCACGTCGACCGTCGGGAGGAGGCCCCGGGCCTTGACCTGCGGGTCCCGCACGACCTCGGGCACCCGCTTCACTCCGGCGATTGGCAGCTTTTCCGCGAAGAAGAGTTCGTCCCATTCCGCGAGCGTCCGCTCCCGGAACCTCGCCGCGAGTGTTTCCGCGATGGCGGGCCGCTCCGCGACTTCCGCGAATTGCCTATCTGATAGCTCCGGCGCGCCGATGAGCTCGCACATCCGCTGCCAGAACTTCGGTTCGACCGTGGCGACGGAAAGCCACCCGCCGTCTTTCGTCTCGTAGAGGCTGTAGAACGGGAACGATCCGGTGAGCAGCGTTTCACCGGGTGCGGGCTCCTCCCCCGTCGCGAGGTACCGTGCGAGTCCGAGGACGAGGAGCGTCACCGCGGTGTCGTAGATCGAGACGTCGATGAATTCGCCGCGGCCCGTTCGGTCTCGCGTCCGGAGAGACGCCAGGATGGCCAGCGCGGCGTTGAAGCCGCCCGCCAAGTCGGAGATGGGAACACCCGGGATCGCCGGTCGGCGTTCATCGCGATTCCGGGTGACGGACAAGATGCCCGCGAGCGCCTGGAAATTGATGTCGTGGCCCGGGAGGTCCTTGTACGGACCGTTCTGCCCGTACCCGGAGAACGAGCAGTAGATCAGCTTCGGGTTCCACATCGCGAGCCCATCGTAGTCCGCCCCGAGACGGGCCATGACGCCGGGTCGGAACTGCTCGATGACCACGTCTGCGCGGCTGACCAGCTTCCGGAGGATCTCCTGGCCCTCGGCCGTCTTCAAGTCGACCGCGAGGGACCGTTTTCCGCGGTTCACCATCGCGAACGGATACGAGACGTCGTGGACGATCGGCGGAACCGAGCGCATGTAGTCGCCGAGTTGCGGG
>VBMA01000182.1 GCA_005878985.1 Methanobacteriota archaeon | reverse complement strand
GATTTCATGAACCAGTCGTTTCACTCGATGGGCCATGGCGACGTGCGCAGCATCGAGCTCGAGGACTACCAGGTCGTCTTCGGCCGCGGGCGCCACATCTTGATGTTCCTCCTCTACCATGGTTGGGAATCGAACCGCCTGGAACGTCGGGTGGCTCGAGACGTCAAGGATCTCGAACGTCGCCACGCCGCGGTGCTGGGGAACTGGGACGGCGACACGGATTGCCTGGTGGAGGTCAAACAAGATCTGGAGCGGGTGTGGCGTCTGCGAGAGCGACAGGACGTGGTCGAGGTCCTTCGGTCGAAGCCGGCCCTCGCGGTGGACGCACCGCCACTCGTTCGGTAGGCCGAGGCGCCCGAAGGATCGTGGACGCGGGTGAAGCGCCCAACACCGGGTCGCGGAGACGGGCCAAGGTTTCCTCAAGGATTTCAATGAGCTTCTCGGGCTCGGATGGCTGCTCCGGATATTCGGAACTCCATTTTCTCCAATGGGGCCGCTTGTGGGCGATCTTGTACTTCACGCCCGACATCATCGTCGTGTAGCTGTCCGCATCGATCTTCCGCACCCGCTGATGCGCCAGGATGTACCAGTGATACTGAGTCCCGACTGGGACCCCCGAACCAGGTGGCGCGCTCCGCTCTCGTTCCTTAATCGAGCTGAAGTCGAAATCCCAGCGGTCTGGGGCGACTTTCGTCTCCCGCCACAGGCCGTTCGGATAGAGCCATGTGTGCTCCCCGCCGACGGCCATGCCCGCGTACGTCTCGCCTTCGAACTCTTTCAGATCGTCGTAGGCCATGCTCCGATTGGCGAGCCGATTCCGGCCTAAAGCCCTTCCACGCGGAGAGGGGAGTGAAAGTGTCTTCTCCCTCGTTCACCGGGAGGAATTCCACTCATCTGTTCGGCTCGTTTGTCCTTTCGAAGGACGCCATGCAGCGGGGACCTCCCGGCGAAACGATTTAACACCCGGTTGCATCGGGCCCGCGGACCATGGCTCTGAAGTCGTCGAGTCGCGGGATCTCTGGCATCGTGTCGATCCTCCTCGTCTTCGCGATCGTCTCGAGCATGCCGCCGACGAACGGGGCCCTCCGGAAGCCGATGTATGCCCCCGGGGACAAGTGGGTCTACGTCCTCGACGGGTCCCTGGGCGGCTTCCCGGGTTTCAACGCGAGTCAAGGGACGTTCCATCTCGCGCTCGTCGGACTTGTGTACGTCAACGTGATCGGATCCGGCATCGTGCTGGTCAACAACGGATCCGTGTCCGCCGTTCGCGTCGACAGCCGGGCGACCGGATGGCTCAACGGGACGTTCTCGGTGCCCCCCGTGGGAAGCGGTCAGATCACCGGATCGTTCACGACCACCTCGACCGCATTCTGGGAGAATCACGCGTACCACCCGATGGAATCGCTCGGCACGACCTCCTACAACGCGAACGTCAATCTCGGCATCACGACGCCCCTCACGTTGAGTCTGCGCGTCAATGCGACGACCTCGTACTCGTCCGTCCCGCCCTTCGAGCTCGATGTGGGCCAGAACGCCTCGGCGGCCTTCACCGCGCACGTGGAGCTGAACTCCACCTTCACCGCGTTCTTCCAGACGATGACGTCGCAGAACGTGACGGACGTCTCGTCGACGTGGCATCGCGACGTCCTCTCCCGCGAGAACGTCAGCGTCAAGGCGGGCACGTTCTCCGCGTACAAACTCAATCAGACCCTCGGGAGTTTCCCAGGGCTTCCGAGCGGCCTCGCCGGCGGCAACGAGACCGCGTACTTCTCGAACGACGTCGGATTCTACGTTAAGCGCACGGCGTACGAGAACGGCACGCCCTCGGCCGAGATGCGCCTCCGGTCGTACTCGTACGGCGCGGGTCCGGCGGCCGGAATCAGCGCGACGCAGGTCCTCCTGTTCATCGTGCTGCCGATCGCGGTCATCGCCCTCGTGGTGGTCCTCCTCTGGCGGCGCCGCAAAGCTCGAATCCAAGGACATGCATCGCCGCCCGCTTCGCCCGCCGAGGACGGCCAACAAGTCGGAGGGAAAGATCGTGCTCGTTGAGACCGCCGGACTGACGAAGGTGTTCGGCGAGGTCCGGGCCGTGGACGACTTAACCGTCAAGATCCCGGACGGCGCCATCGGCCTCGTCGGCCCGAACGGTGCGGGCAAGACGACGTTCCTCCGGCTCCTGCTCAGCCTGGTGCGGCCCACGGCGGGGACGGCGAAGGTCCTCGGACGGGACATCGAGGACGGCGTCCCGGTGCGGGAGCGGATCGGGTACATGCCGGAGCACGACTGCCTCATCCCGGACATGACCGGGGTCGGGCTCGTCTCGTACATGGCGCGGATCAGCGGCCTCGATCGAGACACGGCGATGAGCCGCTCGCAC
>VBMA01000054.1 GCA_005878985.1 Methanobacteriota archaeon | reverse complement strand
GGTCCAGGACGAGCGCCCCGGCGATCGACACGCGCTGTCGCTGTCCTCCGGAGAGCTCGTGTGGATATCGGAACAGGAAGTCCCTCGGCGGCCGCAGGCCTGCATCGGTGAGCGCCTGCTCGACGCGGGCTTCCGTCTCCGCGCGGTTCCGGCCCAGGCCGTTCACGATCAGCGGTTCCGCGACGATGTCGTACACGGAATGCTTCGGATTCAACGACTCGTACGGATCCTGGAAGATGATCTGGAGCTTCTGTCGCAGGCCGCGGATCTGGATCCCCTCGAGACCTTCCTCCCGCAAGCGGTTCCAAATCAGGATCCGGCCGAC
>VBMA01000053.1 GCA_005878985.1 Methanobacteriota archaeon | reverse complement strand
CCGAGGACCAGCGTGATCCGGGGCGTCGGCCGGGTCGGTGGCATGCTCCCGAAGTACGCGACGAGCAGCGGGACGACGAGGCCGTAGCCGACATAGCTCCAGCCATCCATGAAGGGGAGATGGAACACGGCTGCCGTGACGAAGGCGGGGACGGTCGTCGCGATGAGCGTTCCGACCGCGAGGAGGATCCCCAGGAGGACGAAGTGCGGGATGGTCCACGACCGATGCTCTTTCCAGGAGAGCGAGTGCTGCCGCCGGATGGTCTCCAAGTCCGCGGACCCTGTGCCCGCCTTCGCCGCCTCGTACTCGTCCAGGACGGTCTTCGGCACGCCGACGAAGACGTCGCCCCCGGTCGGCGGGACGAGCTGCAGGATCCCCTTGCCGGTCGTCGTCTTGCCACAGCCGCTCTCCCCGACGAGGCAGAAGATCTCGCCCCGCCCGACGTCGAGGTCCACGCCATCGACCGCGCGGACGTATTCCGGCGTGGCTTTCCGCAACGCCTCGAAGAATCCCCGCCGCTTCTCGAACCAGACGCGGAAGTCCCTCAGGACGAGATACGGCTCGCGGGCCACCTCACGTCGCCTCCTTCGGCGGCGGGGTCGTGGTGTTCAGGTGGCATGCGGCGAAGTGGTCCGCTCCGACCGGGTCGAGACCGGGTTCCTGGTCGATGCACAGCTGCCAGGCGTACTTGCACCGGGGATGGAAGCGGCACCCGAGGGGCGGGTTGATCAACGAAGGCAAGAGGCCCGGGATGTACGCCGGCAGGGTCTGCGGGCCCTCGATGTCCGGGAACGCGCCGATCAGATCCTTCGTGTACGGATGCTTCGCGTTCTTGTAGACGTCCCGGACGCTCCCGCGTTCCACGATCTTCCCGGCATACATGATCGCCATCGAATCGCACGTCTCTGCCATCACGCTGAGGTCGTGCGAGATGAGGATCATCGAGAGGTCGAGCTCCCGCTTCAGGCGCTCGAGGAGTTCGAGGATCTGCGCCTGAATCATGACGTCAAGGGCCGTGACCGGTTCATCCGCGATGACGATCCGCGGGTTGCACGCGAGGGCCATCGCGATCATCACGCGCTGCCGCATGCCGCCGGAGAACTCGTGCGGATATTCCTGGGCGCGCTCGCGGTGGATCCCGACGAGTTCCAGGAGCTCGCCGACGCGCTTCATCGCAACTTCCTTGTCCACCTTGTCGTGGATGACGATCGGCTCCGCGATCTGGTCCCCGATCCGCTTCACCGGATTGAGGGCGTTCATCGCCCCCTGGAAGATGATCGAGATGTGCTTCCACCGGATCGCCCGGAGCTGGCCCTCCGTGACCTTCGCGAGGTCGTACCCGACGTAATCGATCGTGCCGTCGACGATCTTGCCGTTCGACGGGAGCAGGCGCATGATCGACAAGGCGGCCGTCGTCTTGCCGCAGCCGCTCTCCCCGGCGAGGCCGAGGCTCTCGCCTTCTCCCAAGGTGAAATCGACGCCGTCGACCGCCCGCACCGTCCCCTCCTGCGTCTGGAAGTGGGTCTTGAGGCCCTTCACGGTGAGGAGCGGCACTCTACCGCCCCGCGCGGTGGTTCGGCCGTCGTCGAGAACCCGTTCTTCGGAGCGTGAATCAAGGACGCCGGGAAGCGCCTTAACGTTTTCTCAGAACCGCGATGCATTCGAGCGCATCGTATAAGGGGCATGGGGCTTTCGCGGTCGACGAAGCCCGTGTCGACCCCGGACCTGCGGACGCGCGTGCGTCGCTTCTACGTGTACCAAGGCGCGTCCTCATTCGCGATCTGGATCCCGTTCTGGGCGCTGTGGATCCGCGGCCACCTCGCCTCCGATTTCGAATTCACCCTCGTCGACGTCGCGTTCTGGGTCGGGCTCCTCGTGTTCCAGCTCCCCGTCGGCGTCGTCGCGGACCGCACGCCGCGGCGGCGGACCATCGTCCTGAGCGAGGTGTTCCGGTCCGCGGGCATCCTCGGCTACGGAATCAGCGCGACGTTCTGGGGCTACGTGGCCGCGAACGTCGTGTGGTCGCTTGGCGCGGCGTTCTCGATCGGGACGTCCGCGTATCTGTACGAGACGCTGCTCGAGGCGGGCCACGAATCGGAGTTCCCGCGGTACATCGGCCGCGTCACGATGATCCAGCTCCTCTCCAATGCCGTGGGTGCCTTCGTCGGCGGCGTGTTCGTCGGCGTAGTCGGCGACCTCCGGCTGACGCTCCTGGTCGGCGCCCTGCTCAACCTCGGGGCGGTCGGCGTCGCGGTGACGTTCCGCGAGCCCACGGTCGAGCGCACGCCGGAGTCGACATACGTCGAACAGCTGGTCCAGGGCCTCCGTGTCGTGCGCCGACGCGAGGGCGTCGCCTTGTTGATCGGGGTCGAGGTCTTCCTCGGCGTCACGCTCTACGTGATGGCCGTGTTCCGGCCGCTCTATCTTCAAGCACTCGGCCTCTCGGATTCCGCGATTGCGATTTCGATCAGCGGCTTCCTCGTCGTCGCGGCGATCTGGTCCGCGTTCGCGGGGACGATCACGCGCATCCTGGGGGAATTCGGGACGCTCGCGCTCCTGGTTCTGATGGCTTCGGCCGCGTTCTTCGGCATGTACGGCGCAGGGCAGTTCGCCGGGGCGGCGTTGTTCCAGGTGCCGATCTACGTCGTCTGGAGCCTGCAGCCCGCGCTCACCACCGCGTTCCTGAATCGGCGGCTCGAACCGGGTCAGCGAGCGACCGTCTTATCGATGGGCGCGTTCGCGTACACACTGGGCCTCGTCGTCGTCGAGCCCCTCGCCGGAGCGCTCACGACGACGACCGGATTGCTGAACCTCGGCCTGTTCCTCGGAATCGTGACGTTCTTCCCGTGCGCCTACATCCTCGCGCGTTGGCGCACGACGGTCGCGGCGTGGCCCGCAGTGACTCCCGTGCCGTCGCGGCTGATCGCCGGCCACCGCGTCTCTCGGTTCCACCGCCTTCTGGAGAGGATGAGTCGTCTCAGGCCCTGACGGTCGTCGCTTGCGCCGCACGCCGAATCCCGCCCCGAGGTGCGTGTCGTACCCTGAGCCGATTACGTGTATTCGGACTGGCCCTGCTCGCGCAGGAACTGCGGTAGATAGTAGTGGCCACCCGCGGACTTCCCGGACGTGCCGGACATCTTCCAACCGCCGAACGGCTGAACGCCGACGACCGCGCCCGTTGTCGCGCCGGCCGTTCGGTTCGCGTACAAGACGCCGGCCTGGACTTCCGCGAGGAACCGCCGGATCTCCGCCGGTTCGCGGCTGAAGATTCCCGCGGTGAGGCCGTAGTCCACGTCGTTCGCGACCTGGATCGCGTCCTCGAGGTCGTCCACCGGGACGATCGACAAGATCGGCACGAAGAGTTCTTCCTTGTTGATCCGGTGGTCCCGCGGCAGGCCGTCCACGATCGTAGGCTCGACGAAGTGGCCGTTTCCCTTCAACGTCTTGCCGCCGGCGATGACCGTTCCTTTCGAGCGCTTGATTTCCGCGATCGCGTTCTCGAAGGTCGCCACGGCCGCCTCGTTGATGACGGGCCCCAGGTACACGTCGCGAGCGGTCGGGTCGCCCACCTTGATTTTTTCCGTCTCGGAGAGGAGCTTCGCCACGAACGCATCCTTGACGCCCTTGTCGACGAGGACCCGCGAGCACGCGGAGCACTTTTGACCGCCGTAGCCGAACGCGGCCCGCATGACCCCGATCGCGGCCTTGTCCAGATCCGCACTCGCCGTGACGATCGCCGGATTCTTCCCGCCCATCTCCGTGATGATCGGCTTCGGGCGCGTTCGGGTGAACGTCTGGAGCGCCTTCATCCCAACCGCCCTCGATCCCGTGAACACGAAACCGTCCACGTCCGGATTGTCGAGGAGCTCCTGCCCGACGGTCGCGCCCGGTCCCGTGACGAAATTGAACGCGCCCGCCGGAAGGCCGGCGTCCCGGAGGGTCTCGGCTAGGCGAAGGCCCATGAACGGCGTGTCGCTCGCCGGCTTGAAGACGACCGTGTTGCCCGTGATCAACGCACCGGTCGACATCCCGGCGGCGATCGCGAGGGGGAAGTTGAACGGCGCGACGACCGCCCACACGCCGTACGGCTTCAGGATCGAGCGGGTCGTCTCCCCCGGGACGAACGTACCCATCGGCCGCTCGTACCCCTGGTTCCGCAACATCTCGGCGGCGTACCAGCGCATCAGGTCCGCGGCCTCGTCGACGTCCGCCATGGCCTCGTAGCGGTTCTTCCCGTTCTCGAACGACATGAGCGCCGCGAGGGCGAACTTGCCTTGACTGATTCGATCGGCGGCGCGCTGCACGAGTCGGACTCGATCCGCGGATGCGGTCGCGGACCACTGGGGAAACGCGCCCTTAGCGGCGTTCACCGCTTGCTTCGCATGCGGGCGACCTCCCTTCGGAAACAGACCGAGCACGAGCTTCGTGTCGGCCGGGCTCGTGTCGGGGAACATCGTCTTGGACCAGACTTCCTGGCCCCCGATGATCATCGGATGCTTCTGTCCGAAATCCGCGCGGACCTTGTCGACCGCGGCCTCGTATGCGGCGTGGAATTCCTCGGTCCTGTTCGTCTCGACAGCGTTCTGCCACGTCCGTTCGTTCCGGAAATCCACGATCCCACGCCCTCGGGCCCACGGATGCGAGTGGCGAGAATAAGGTTTCGCCTCGGTGGACCACTCCGAGTCGTTCCGCTCAATTGGGCGGAAAGTCTGGTGCGTTCTTGGCGACCGGGTCCCGGGTCGGGACGGCGGCAGGCTACACGATGTACGTGTCCGGTGAGCCCTCGTACTTGTCGTACTGGGCCATCGCCCCGATCGCGGCGAGCAACTCCCGAGCCCACTCGCGGGTGTAGGAGTTCGGCGGGACGTCCGTCGTCGTGCCGAGCCACTCGAAGATCTCCTTGAACGCCGATCGTTGCTCCTCCTTGGTCAGGCGTGCATCGATCTTCGTGATCGTCTGCTCGAGCCGGTTCATCCCGAGGACGAACTCCTTGCACTGGGCCAGGAACTTCGCATGCTCCTCGCGCGTCATGGAAAGACCGGTCCGCCCATGCCGCCCGCCATCCATAAAACCTCGCAAACGTTCATGGGGGCGTTCGCGGCTCGGTAGTCTCGATGGCGACGTTCGTTCGGGTCGCGAAGACCTCCGACGTTCAACCGGGGGAAGGGCGGGTCGTCGTGGTCCAAGGCCATCCCGTCGCCCTGTTCAACGTGAAAGGACGATTCTACGCCGTCTCGAACGTGTGCCTCCATCGAGGCGGGCCGATCGGAGAGGGGATGCTCGATGACGCCGTCGTCACGTGCCCGAACCATGGATGGGAATACGACGTCCGAACGGGGGCGAACCTCGCGAACCCGACGGCCCGCCTCCGGACGTTCGAGGTCCGCATCGACGGCGAGGATGTCTTCGTCGGCGCGTGACCACCAAGGTTTATTCCGCGCATGGAGGTTCGCGCCGCGGTGGCGCTCGATCTTGTCTGGATCGGCTTGACGGTCCTCGCGTTCTTGGCGTTCCTCGCGAGCGTAGCGTCCCTGGTCCAAGGCATCCGGCTCCGGGGCGGGGTTCGGCGCGGGATGCGCCTCGCCCTCGGCGCGTTCCTGCCCTCGATCGTGTTGATCCTCCCGGTCCGTGGGCTCGACGAGGGCTTCGGCGAAAACGTGCGGGCCCTCCTGTCCCAGGCCTACCCCCGGTACCGGCTCCTGGTCGTCGCGGACGATTCCTCGGACCCCGCTCCGGCGCGAATCGAGACGATCGCTCGCGAGTTCCCACGGGTCCCCGCAACGAAGATCCTCGCCGACGCAAACCCGCTCGGCGGCAAGGTGAATGCCCTGCGATCCGCCCTCGGCCATCTGGTTCCCGAGGACGAGGTCGCGGTCTTCGCCGATTCCGATATCCGGCCTGCGCGGGACTGGTTGCGTCAGCTCGTGCAACCGCTCGCCGATTCGACCGTCGGCGTGGCGACGGGCTTCCGCTGGTACGTGCCGCCGCGGCCGACGTTCTGGTCCCTCGTCCGCGCGGAGTGGAACGCGGTCAGCGCGAACGTGCTGTTCGATCCGCGACGGTCGTTCGCCTGGGGCGGCTCGTGTGCGGTTCGAACGGATCGCCTGAACGAGTTGCGCCTCGCGGAGCGATGGCGAGGGGTGCTGAGTGACGATCTGGTGCTCACGCAGGCGGTGCGGGAGGCGGGACTCAAGATCGCGTACGTGCCCGCCGCCCTCGTGCCGACGTATGAGGGCGCGAACCGAGCGACGTGCACCGAATGGTGTCTCCGACAGATGACGATGGCCACGCTTTACCTCCCGGTCGTCCGCCGATACGCGATCGCCGCGTTCTCCGTGTTCAACGGGTCGATCCTGTTTGGTCTTGCGTGCCTTGCCTTGGCCGCGATATGGGGCGTCGGCTATCTGATTCCCGCCGCGCTCTTCTTCGCGCCGCTCCCGGCTTCGATCGCGAAAGCGTCCCTGCGGCGGCGGGCCCTCTTCTCCGGCGCCCCGACGGTGGCCGCGGCGTGGAGAGTCCCAGCGTGGCGATCCGCCGTCGCCGCGATGTCGGTCCCGTGGGTCATGGCTTCGGGCCTCCTGCGGACCCGAACGCCGACGACGATCCGTTGGAGAGGCCACACGTATGATGTGAGCGATCCACGCCAAGTACATCTGGTCGACGGCACGGGCAAGTCGGAAGGTACTCCCTGAGGTGGCACGGGCAGGCCGGGTCCGCTCCGAGTTACCCTTACCTAAGGTCAACTCCCTTCGTTCGCCGGAAGGGTCGGAACGGCCTCCGCCGTTTCCCGGAGATGCTCCTGATACTTCGCGAGCTGCGAGAGGATCTCGTTTCGACGTTCGCTCTGACGCAGGGTGCGAATCATCGACGCAGCAGGAGGGAGCAACGCGACGACGAGGGCTGCGACGAGGATGATCGGCGTGAGGACCACGCGCGCGACCGAGAGAGCGATCAAGATGGCGGCGATGATGGATGGCGGCAGGAAGAAGGCGACAAACACGCCGGTGATGGGGAGGAGCGGCTCTCGCGCCGCGGCCTGCATGGCAAGGACTTGCTGGTCGGAGAACGTCTTGGCGGTCGTCACCATGGGCTCGCCTCGTCGCGCGAACCGATTTCGAATGACCGCCATCGCCTCGAGATAGCCTTGCGACTCGGCGCGGAACGCGCGAATCGAACCCGGCGTGAAGCGAATCAAGAGGTGTTCGCCCGCGTTGGTGTCCAGGCCTATTCCCGTGTGGACGAGCGTCCCCGCCGACGACGCAAACGGCGAGAGGAACGAACCTCCGATTTCGTAGCTGCGCGGAAAGATGTCTCGGATCTCGGACCACGCATAGTAACGACGTGCGCCGACGATCCGACGCCACAATGGGAGGGAAATCTCAATCCCGTTCTCGAACACGAATGTCGCGCTCGGCTTGAAAACGATCATCGCGGCGACGACGAGCGCGATAGGGACGAAGCAGAGTCCGCCGAGTGGCCATAGGCCCTCCGGGCCCACGGCGATCGGTCCGATGACGAACGTCACGACGAGACCGAGCAGCAGCACTGCCACGGTCATCGGGTTCGCGGGGATCGGACGATACGCGTAGAGGAGGGGGGCGCGCGCGTCGGAGGCCATTCGGGCGACGCAACGCGGCGGGGATTATTAGGTCTCGTCGCGGGCGACCCCTTCGGGTCTCCGCCTCCGGCCTCCGGGCCCTACGTCGCGTGATCCGGAGGGCCCTCCCCCGGAGGCGGTCCGGGGCCCCGTCTCCTCCGTCGCTTCATCGCGAGCGCGCCGACCCCGATTCCCGCCACGAGGCCGAGGACGGCTCCCCCACCGAGGCCGAGGGTCAGGTTGCTCACGCCGATGCTGGCCCCGCTCGCCGTCCACACGACGGTCCCATTCGAGGGCGGGGATCCCGCGGTTGCCTTGACGCGGATCGAACCGTCCCCTGTCGCGGTCAGGGTCACGGAGGCACCGGTCGCGCTGGAGAGGGTCCCGGGCCCTTCGACGGACCATGTGAAGGTCGGGTCGGGGACGAGGTTTCCGTACGCGTCCTGCGCGGTGGCCGTGAGGGTCACCGTGGAGCCGACGGTGAGGGCGCCCGCACCCGGCGAGATCGCAATCGCGGAGACGGGCCCTGGGCTCACGGTCAAGGTCGACGAATCCGGGGCCGTCTTCGGGGAGACCGCAGTGATCGTCGTGGTCCCCGCGACCGTGTCGCGGTATTCGAAGGGAGCCTTGCTCGCGCCGGCTGGGATTGTGAGGGTCGTGATCACCGTGGAGGTCGCCGGGGCCCGGAACTCGCCGCCCCTCGAATCCGAGACGAGCGTCACCACGACGGGGGACTCGAGGACGACGGCCGCTCCGGCGGCATTCATCACGTGGGCCTCGAAGACGGTGGGGTTTCCCGCCTCGATAGAAGCCGTCGCGGGCGTGAGGTCGATTTTCGCGGGGACGAATGCCGCCAGCCGGACGTCCGCGGTCGCCGGTGCCGGTTCGGATTGGCCCGAGCGATCCGTCGCCGAGGAATACAGCTGATAGTAGCCTTCGCCGGAAGGCAGATCGAACAGGAAGTCCCCGCTCATCGTCCGCAAGCCTGGCCCAGGCGCGGGCCGCGTCTCGAACGGCGTCCATGCAGACCAGGTCGCGTTGTTCGCGCTGTAGCGGTAAAATAGCTGCACCGAGGCGAGGCCGTCGGAGGGCGACGGATCGTCCGCGGCAAACGTGACCCGCACGGGACCGTTCTTCCAGTAGCCTCCGGCGACGGACGCGGACGAATCCGGCGTGGATCCGTCCAACGGCTGAAAATCGGAAGCGCGGTAGAAGTTCGTGTAGGTAACGCCCATGTCGATCAGGATCCCGTCGGCGTCGTAGAGGCGCAGGTCGACCTCGAACGAGGCGTCGCGCTGCGTCAACCGAATCAGGTGACCGTCGAACTGCAGCGGCAGGCGGGTCGAGCCGATCGAGAGATTCGCCGTCGAGGCGGCGACCGCGATGACCCCGGTTCCCACCAAGGTCCCTTCCAGCGTGAAGCGACCCGCGCGAGAGACGGTGATCCCCACGCTGATTTCGAGCCAATCGTACGCCCCGTCCGCCGGATTCGACGTGTCGACCCCCCGGTCCGTGTGGGGCGGAGAGAGCAAGGCGGGCGGGGGTTGGAACTGTGTGTAGAGATAGGAGCCGGTGACGTAGAAATCGTTATCTCCGGTGCCGTTGACCGACAGGGGATAGGCGAACAAAGAGACGAGGTAGTTCCCACTGAACCCCGCGCGGCGGATGTCCTGACCCGGGAACCGGAGGTCGACGGTCGCGGGCCCCACGCCAAGGGTTCGGGTCGTCGACGCCGTCGAAATGAACACGAACCCTCCGGGATCGTACAGCGTCGCGCCGATCGCATAATCCCCCGCCTCGGCGATTGTCACGTTCGCCGAGAGGACGAGCCAATTGTACAGTCCGTCCGGCGGCACGTCCGTGTCAAGCCCGCGATCGGAATGGGGCGGCGCGAACGCGATCGGGGGCGGGTCGAAGTCCGTCCGCCGATACGGTCCGGTCACATGGACGTCCGTGTCGATCAGGACGAAACTTTCGTAGAGACTGAGAAAGATCGTGTAGGGCCCATCCGCACTCGCGGTGGCGAAGCGGTCCCCGGGATAGAGGAAATTCACCATCTGGTTCCCGGTCGGCACGGAGAAGGTGCCGGATCCGTATGTGACGAAGCCGCCCGAGGAGTCGGTGACGAGGCTGTCCACCTCGTACGTCCCGGCGCGACTCACGAAGAGACTCACGTTGAGCGAGAGGACGTCGTACCGACCGTCCGGCGGCTGATCCGTGTCGATCCCGCGGTCGTAATGCGGCGGACGGAACACGGCCGGCGGCGGCTCGAAGTCCGTCGCGTTGTACGGCCTTGTCACGTAGGTATCGGAATCGATCGCCTGGAAGCCGCTGTCGTAGAGGGCGAGCCGGACCATGTATGGGCCATCCAGGCCCGATCGGAAAATCGTCCGGCCGTCGAAATCGAGGAAGGCGATACGCGGTCCCGAAGGCGACGAGAAGTTCGCTCCCGCATTGCCGAGGGGGACGCTCCCGTTGCTATCGAACAGATCGCCGCGGACGAAGTAGGTGCCCGTCACGGACACGATCAAGGAGACGTTCACCTGCAGAAAGTCGAAACGGCCGTTCAGGTTCGAGTCGACGCCGAAATCGGAATGCGGGGGAGCGAAGGACGCGGGGGAGAGGCAGGTCGTGAGGGCGGATGTATCCGAGACGGACAGGTTCCACGAACTCGTGGCGGTGACCATCGCGAGGTCGCAGCCCGTCGCGTTCGGCGGGATCGTGACCCGGACGACAAACGTAGCGCTGCTCCCCGAGGTCAGATTCCCGGTGTCCGGGACTCCGTCGGAATCCGTGTCCGGGAGGGGAGCGGTTCCGTCCGCCGTCCGGAGGTCGGCGGACCAGGACGACGCGAGCGTGACGTCGAATGTGTCACTCACGCTCGCGCCCGTGTTCCTCGCGGTCAGGTTGTACCAGACGGTTTCGCCCGAGGCACCCTGTTCCGAGACGGTGCTTGGAGAGAGGGCGATCCCGATCGGGCCGGGGAGCACGGCCAGGTTCAAGTCGCCATAGCTGCCGATGGGAATCGGGCCCCCTACATAGGCGGGCCAGGTGCTGTAGGCGAAGGTGCCGTAGTCCGCGACCCCGGGGACGGGGTAGGATCCTCCGAACAGTCCAAGGGTGTCTCCGGGACCCGCGCGAATGAGGACGAGGGGGACCTGGAACTCGTACAGGCGGTGGTCCGTCGCGCTCCGGTCGCTCGGGCCAAAGCCGCGGGCCCCCGCGAGCCCGGCGTGACGCGGGAGACCCGGGTCGAACGGGGCGTCTTCGACGACGTATGTGCCGTTCCCCCGCACGAGGTGGGCGCTCCCACCCGGGAAGATCCCGCTCAGGACGAACTGGTCTTCCCCTCCATCCGTCGCCACCCCGTCGTGGCCGGTGTCCAGAGCAAACGAAGCGGAATCGTTCGCGGAAGCCGTGGCGTCCCCCGTCGCATCGTACGCGAGCCAGAGGAAGGTCTCGTTGTTCTTGACCAGGAGGTAGGCCGGAAGGCGATTGCCGGAGATCGCCGTGAGGTTCACGACCGCGGCATCCGCCCATTCTCCGGGAGCCATCGCGCCATCGATGGTCGGCGGGACGGCCGCGAACACCGAGTCGATCAGATCGCCCGAGTGGCCAGAGGCTGGCTTCGCGGCCACGAATACCCCGGCAATCAGGACGACCCCAAGGAGAAATCCTTGGATAGCCTTTCGACTCTTCAAGCGCAACCCTCCGAGGACTTGGATGTCCTCCGGCGATACATGAACGTTGTGAATTCGGTCGGGACAGGCAAGGCCGCCGCGGAGGGATTCTTATCTCCTTCCCGTCATGGGCGGGCCGTGCTCGCCATCGGCATTGAAGGGACGGCCCACACGGTCGGCTTAGGGATCGTCGATGGGGCGTGCCACGTCCTCGCGAACGTCTACGACATGGTGAAGCCGGAAAAGGGAGGCATCCATCCGCGGGAGGCGGCCAACCACCATGCGGAGATGGTCGTCCCGTTGATCCGCAAAGCTGCGGACATCGCGGGAATCGATCTCCAGGACCTCGACTTGGTCGCGTTCTCCCAGGGACCCGGACTCGGCCCGTGCCTCCGGACCGTCGCGACCGCGGCGAGAGCCCTCGCGCTTTCCCTCGACATCCCGATTCTGGGAGTCAACCACTGCGTCGCGCATCTGGAGATCGGCCGCGGCGTCACCGAGGCGAAGGATCCCGTCCTCCTATACGTGAGCGGAGGAAACACCCAGGTCATCGCGTTCGCCCGCGGGCGGTATCGCGTGTTCGGGGAGACGCTCGACATCGGGGTCGGCAACATGCTCGACAAGTTCGCCCGGGAGTGCGGCCTACCTTTCCCCGGGGGGCCAATCCTCGAGAAGCTTGCGCGGGATGGGAAGAGGCTGCTCTCCCTGCCGTACAGCGTGAAGGGAATGGACGTCGCGTTCAGCGGGATGCTGACCGCGGCCCTCGCCCTCCAGAAGCAGGGCGCGACGATGGAGGACCTCGCGTTCTCGATCCAGGAGGTCGCGTTCGCCATGCTCACCGAGGTGACCGAACGGGCGATGGCCCACCTGGACAACGAGGAGGTCCTGCTTGGAGGCGGGGTGGCTCGCAACGGCCGGCTGCAGGAGATGGTCGCACGGATGGCCACCGACCGCGGGGCGCGGATGTTCGTGCCGCCGGGGGATTTGTGCATCGACAACGGCGCGATGATCGCTTGGACGGGACTGCAGATGCACCGCGGTGGCGTTCGGATGAAGCTCGCCGAGACCCTCGTGGACCAGCGGTATCGGACCGACGAGGTCCCCGTGACCTGGCGGTGATTTTGGTTAGGGAAAGGACTTCTCTTCACCAGCGGCTTTAAGCGCCGGTGGGCCGATTGAGCATCCGTGGGGGAAGACGACGCTGCGACCTCCTCGTTTGGCCGGCCTGACCCTCGCAGTCGCCGCGGTCCTTCTCGGAACGGCGCTCGTGGCAGCGACACTCCACGCGCCTGAAGGGCCGGCATCGAACCACACGGTTCGGGCCCCCATCGACATCGAAAGCAACTCGCAGTTCACCGCCGCGAACGGAGTCGTCGGCGGGAGTGGAACTCCGAGCGATCCGTACGTCATCTCGGGATGGGAGATCACCAACGTCGACACGATGGCAGCGATCTTCATCCGGGACACGGACGCGTCCTTCGTCATCCGGGATGTGGACGTCCATCAGCCGCCCGGCCTCGGTTGGGCGGGCATTCGGTTCATCGAGGTCACGAACGCGCGGGTCGAGGACAGCACGGTGGCCGGTTTCTCCTGGGGCGTCTCGCTCGAGTTCACGAGTAACATCACCGTGACGCGGAGCAACGTTACGCACAACGGCCTCGGAATCCAGCTCTGGTTCACGAACGACACCGAGCCCGGAGTGTCCGTGTCCAATAGCAACGTGTCGGACGATGGGGTCGGAGTCTCGATTGCCTACGGCGGCCGGAATGTGATCGCGGACAACCTGCTCTCGAACAACAGTTGCGCCATTCAGGTGGGCGATAGCACGAACTTGACGGTGCGTGGCAACGAGGTCATGAAGAGCCATCTCCAAGGGGCGCTCATCGAGCGCACGTCGAACGTGACGATAGAATCGAACCACTTCGCGTTAAACGGCGCCGGACTTTGGCTGACCGACAGCCTGAATGCCACCGTAACGGGCAACAGGTTCGTCTCCGAAGGGATGATGCTGCGGGGATCCACCGCGGCATCGCTCGCGTCCCATACGATTTCGCCGGACAACCTCGTGAACGGCAAGCCGATCCGTTACTTCAAGGGGGAATCGGGCCTCGTCGTGGACGGTCTGGGCCTCGGCCAGCTCATCGTTGTCGAGTCGACCGATGTGACGATTCGGAACGTCTCCGCGAACGATACCGACGTCGGACTCGAACTCATGCGCGTGCAGCGGGCGACCGTCGAGTCGTCGAACTTCAGCGGAGACGGGCAGGGGCTTCTCCTCGACAACGCCTCGGATGTCGTGCTCACCCGAGACTCTGCATGGTTCAGCAACCAGACCTATCTGCCTTCGAGCCGTGCGATCGGGAGCGGTGTGCATCTCCTGAATAGTTGGAATGTGACCGTCTCGAGCTCGGATCTCTCTCGGAACGAGAATGCAGGACTGTTCATCGATGGGAGTTCGCGGAACGTTAGTGTCGCGGACAGTTCGCTGATCAACAACTCGGTCGCCATCCTGGCATCGGGCGTTTCGGGCCTTACGGTGTCTCTGAGTCACCTTGACCGGAATTCCGAGACGATCATTGTCACGGATTCGAGGGATGTGGCCGTCGTATCCGACCGGATCACCCGGTCCGTCTACACGTCGGCGGATTTCCAGCAGATCACGAGTCTGACGGTCAGCAGTAACGAGTTCGTCGAGAACGGCGGGCCTTTCTGTGTCAGATTCGTCCACGTGGCAACCGTCTCGATGAACACCGTCGAATCGAACCGAGCCTCCGGACTGTGTCTAGTCAATACGTTTTCCGTGAACGTCACGGAGAATCTGTTCGTCAACAACACGGGCCTGGGCGTCTTGGTCTATGATTCCGAGGGCATGCAGGCCTTTCACAATGCCTTTGCGGACAACTACGTGTCCTACGGATCGCAGGCGTACGACTCGTCTCCGAATCCGAACGCGTGGGACGACGGCTACCCGAGCGGCGGTAATTTCTGGTCCAACTATCACGGAGCGGACCAGTGCAGTGGACCCGGGCAAGACATCTGCACCGGCCCCGACGGAATCGGTGACACACCGTATCCCATCACAGTCATCGGCGAGGATCGGTATCCGCTCATCCAATCTCCATTCCATGACTCGGTCCCGCCCACGGTTGCGATCGTGTCGCCCTCGGAGGGTGCGGCATTCAACGTCTCCTCCGTGACCGTGATGGGGACCGCATCGGACGCCGGCGGCAGCGGCCTGCGGGTGGTCAAGGTCCGCGTCGGCGGGGCGGCGTGGTCCGACGCCGCGGACCTGGCGACTTGGACGGCGCAGGTGACCCTCGCTCCGGGCGCCAATCGCATCGACGCCCAGTCGTTCGACAACGCAGGCAATCCCTCCGATGTGCGGAGCGTCAACGTGACGTTCACTCCTCCTCCGCCCCCTCCGCCTCCACCGAACACGCCGCCGTACGCGAACTTCAGCTACACACCGGCCACCGGGAACACCACCACGGTCTTCACGTTCACCTCGACATCGTTCGATCATGAGGATCCGACCGACTTGCTACAGATGCGCTGGGACTGGGAGACCGACGGAGTCTGGGACACGCCATGGTCGCACAATGCGACCGAAGAGCACAGGTTCACGGTGCCCGGGACGTACAGCGTGACGATGGAGGTGATCGACCCTGGGAACCTCTCCGCCAACCGGACGGCGACGGTCATCGTCTCGGCCGTCCCACCCCCGCCTCCGCCGCCGCTCGTCGTCGAGATCACCGCCACACCGACCAATGGGACGATGCCCCTCACCGTGTCCTTCACGAGCAACGTGAGCGGGGGCGTGCCTCCGTATGCCTACGATTGGGAGTTCGGCGATGGCAGCAAGAGCAACGTGGCGGACACGGTCCACATCTACATCACCGGCGGGAACTTCACCGTCTGGCTAGACGTGAATGACAACGGCGGCACATCCGCACAATCGGCCCTGTTTTTCGTGAACGTGACCCCCGCCGCCGTCAACCTGACAGTGACGCCCCCGACGCATTACGTCGCTGGTTCGACGGGAATCAGCGTCAATTTCACCGCGAGCGTAACGGGAGGCACGCCGCCGTACACATTCCACTGGGACTTCGGCGATGGCGGGCAGAGCGATGCGCCGAGCCCGACTCACACGTATGCGACGGACGGAACGTACCGCGTCTCGGTCACCGTGACCGACACCTACGGGCAATCCGTCACCCGAACGTTCGAGTTTGTCGTCCCCCCACACTCGAGTCCTTCGAGCGAGGGCGGTCTCATGCCGTTCGTTCTTGCTGGGGCCATCGCGGTCGCGATGGCCTTCGCGGTTCTGTGGCGGAACGAGCGGCGACGGCGTAGGGCGCCCCCGAGCCCTCCCTTGCGGTGATTCCGCTTCACGTGCGTTTCGTAATGGCGGCGACCGCAGCCCCGCGGGCGGCCTTGTGACCCATGCCCGCCAGCGTGGTCTCGAACGCTAGGAATCCCGCCTCGAGGTCTTGGAAGTCGCAGATGCCCATGTGGCCGATCCGGAAGATTTGGCCCTTCAGGGGCCCTTGTCCCCCGGCGACAACGGTCCCGTGTTTTTCCCGAAGCTCCTTCCGGAAGGCGTTGTCGTCGACGCCTGCCGGATATCGGATCGCGGTCACCGTGTTGGACGCGAAACGGCGATCCGGATACACTCCGAGCCCGAGCGCGTCGACCCCGGCCCTCGCTGCCTCGGCGAGCCGGCGGGTCCGGGCAATTCGATTCTCAAGGCCTTCCTCCTTCAGCATGCGCAACGCCTCCCGGAACGCGAGGAAGAGCGGGACGGCCGGGGTGTACGGTGTGTCCTGCTTCGCAAGCGCGTCCGTGTGGGCCTTCAGGTTCGTGTAGAACGATGTGTCGGAATGCAACGATTCGTAGGCGGTCTTCGACAGGGCGACCGCACTCAACCCCGGTGGCGCCGCGAGGCATTTCTGGGACCCCATGACGAGTGCGTCGACGCCCCACGCATCCATGCGGTTTTCGAGGCCGCCCACGGCCGTGATTCCGTCGACGATCAGGAAGGCCTCGTGATCCTTCACCACCTTCGCAATCTCGGCGATCGGGTTCGTGAGACCCGTGGACGTCTCGTTCCAGCAGAGGGTGACGGCCTTGAACGCTCCCGAGTCGAGAGCCCTCGCGACCTGCTCCGGCTCGACCGCGGTTCCCCATTCGAACGATAGCGCGGTCGGCGTCGTGAAGACCTGACAGAGTTCGTGGAACCGCTCGCTGAACTTGCCATTCACGAGGTTGAGCACCCGGTCTTGCTTCCGAAGGAGCCCGGAGACCGCGGCCTCGAGACCGGCCGTGCCGGAACCGGAGAGGACCGCGACCTCGCCACGCGTCCCGAACAAGTACTGCGTCAAGTCGTGGACCTCGGACAGGATCTCTTTGAACTCCGGGCCGCGGTGATTCATCGCGGGAGCCGCCATGGCCTGGAGGACGCGAGGGTGCATCTTGACGGGTCCCGGAAGCAGGAACGCCCCCGCAGCGGTCTCCACCACGGGCGCACGATGGACCGCGAAGCGATAAACGATTCGTCGTCAGCTCCGGATGCCGTTTGAGGAATCGAGCCGACCCAGGACCACTGGGCATCGTTTCCAGGCGAAAGAGCGTTCCTTCGAATGACTCGAAGCCAGGAACCATTATATAGCGCGTGGATGTTCCGTCCGACGCTCGTCGGTCAAACAATGTCGAGTTGACCCACGGGTGGGGTGATGAGCTTGCGGGATGCGGACACGGAAAAAATCACGTTGCGGTTGCCCGCGCGATATCTGAAGGCCCTCGATTTCCTCGTCCAAGTCGACGATTTCCCGAGTCGGTCGGAGGCGGTTCGCGCGGCGATCCGGGACTTCGTCTATGCGCGCGTGGAATTGGTCACGGAGAAGCTCAAGAAGATGCAGGATGCGGAACGGACCCTCGCGGAAGCGGAGTCGTTCAAGCGGGAGTACCTGAACGAGTGAGAAGGGAAGGGATGCCGCCGGAGAGGTGAGAGGGCGAATCCCGTCACGATTACCTCCCCCCCAACTGGGTGGCCGCAGAGCCACCCTTTTTATTTTCACCGGACGCCTCGATGCGGTTCCGCAATGGATCCTTGACGCGCGAAAAGCTTCGATGGGATCCCGACGGACCCGATCCGAATCGCGAGTGTGAGATTCAGCCGCGATAACGGGCGCGGCACCTACTTGCCTTCGGCCCCGCGTCGGCGCGCACGATGGGGACGGCGACCCCGGTCGCTCGCGCAGAGGCCGTCGGCGAGAGTCCGGCAGTTGCGTTCCTAGGCCGGCTCTGGAGGTGGCTCTGGCCATCGAACACCGAACTCGCTCCGGTGAACGAGGCGGAGGTCCCGGTCCTCACGCTCATGGACCGCGTTCGAAAATTCTTGTGGCTTTCAAGCGGCCTGTTCAGTGCCGCGGCGTTCGCGGTTCCGGCGATCGGCGTGATGGTCTACGGGACCTTCGAGGGCGGCGGTACGAGCTTCTTGGCGGCGGTCGTGAGCGCGTGCCTCTTTGGGGTCACGACCCTCCTGAATTTCGGGCCGGATGAGGCGTGAGTTCCGAGCCGCCCGACGAACGTTTATGCGGGCCCGCTCCATGGCCACGCCGTGGACCGGGACGTGTGGATCCGCGGCGTCATGGTCCTTTCGATCCTCGTCCTCGCGACCCTGATCTTCGTGACGCCGAGCCTCATCGGACGGCCGCCCGCCGAGCTCGCGTCGCTGCCGCTCCTCATCGTCGGAATGCCGAGAAACGAATCGTATTTCCTCATCTATCTCAGTGCCGCGGTGCAGGCCTACCGGTACGAGGAGGTGCGCATCTTCGTGACGGGGAGCAATCCTTCCTCGAACGCGACCGTCGCCGAGAACGAGACCTACGGCCTTCACATGCTCGTGCCGACGCAAGTGCCTTCGAACGCGAGCGTCACGATCCACACGTACCTGGTCGATCAAGCCAAGAACTACTTTGAGTACAACGTGACGGTCCGCGCCGAGCTCGATTCCGGCCGGACCGTGATGGTCTTCACGTTCCCGGACGAGAAGGACAACCCGACTCTCGAGATGAAGCGATACCCACCGGGAGAAGACCTCCGGTGGGTCATCCCGCAGCGGGGGGCGCTCGGGTGAGGATCTCCCGTTGGACGATCTTGTGGCTCGGCATCGTCGCGGTCCTCGTGGCGGTCGAGACCCTCATCCTGACCGGCTTCATCACGCCCGCGACCGCCATCACCTCGTTCTTGACGTTGATCTACGCCCTCGTCGTCATCTCGGTGCTCGCATTCATCGGCGCGATCTTCCTCGGGATGTTCGTGTCCCACCGCATCCTGTCCGGGAAAG
Organism: Methanobacteriota archaeon; assembly: GCA_005878985.1. Taxonomy (GTDB): domain Archaea; phylum Thermoplasmatota; class Thermoplasmata; order RBG-16-68-12; family RBG-16-68-12; genus RBG-16-68-12. Next base: position 5,919 of record VBMA01000053.1, on the reverse strand, counting down.
GCTTTACCCCCTTCGAGCAAGAGATGCTTCGGATGCGGCAGGACCTTCGGGAGCTGAACGATCGCATCGAGCAGATCGCAACGCGCCTCGGCGTGTCCCTCGGCGACCGCAAGAAGGAGCCCTAGGCGAGGCGCTCCGGGCATCCGCTCCGGCGGGAGCAGTGGATGCACTTGCCCGGTCGATTGTGGTTCCGGTGGGCCCCGCCCTTCGTGATCGCCGTTCGCATTTCCGCGAGCTTCTGGAGGACGAGCTTCTTCTGGTCCTCGTTGTACTCGATCTCGAACGAGGTCTCGCCGTAGCGGATGATGCCGTACGGCGGCGGCTTCCCGTACTCCTCTTCGAGGAGGAAGCAATACGCCGCGACCTGCAGGATGTGGGAGAACAAGGGACCGCGCGGCACGCGACCGGTCTTGAGCTCGACCGGGATGTGATGCTCCCCGTCCATCACGACGGCGTCCGGCCGCCCCGAAAGGCCGTGTTTCTTCGAGACGAACAGCTTCGGCTTCTCCGCGCTGGAGTCGATGTAGACGAGGTCGCCCTGAACGGCATAGCGATCGCGGGTCGTCCGCGCGATCTGGAGCGCGCCGATCGAGCGGTACAGGAAGAACGAGGCGCCGATCAGCCACAGGAGGGCGAGCGCCACGAAGCCTTGCGCGAGGCTCTGGTTCACGACGCTGCTGAAGGAGACCGCGGCCGTGGCGATCACGGCGGCCGCCATCGCGAAGCCCAAGATCACCCGTTCGGAGAGGAGCCTCTCCGCCTCCGTCGCGAGGGTCTCCGCGCGGTACAGGAAGTACACGGCGGCGAGGAGCCAGATCAGCGCGATCGCCCCGAGCGTGTACGCCACCTGGACACTTTCCGAGGAGAGGAACTTCACCCCGACGATCGCGACGATCGACGCCGCGATCGCGAAGTACAGTACGCCGGCCTCCGCTTCGCGGGCCTTCGCCTCGTGGACCTCAATCCCCTTCAGGTCCGCGGACGCGGCCTCGTGCTTCGCTTCGCCCTCGGCGAGCTCCGGACCTTCTTCCGGCGCGAGGCCTCGACTGAGCCACCAGCTGAGCGGGCAGTAGCCGAACTTCTCGATATCGGCCGCGGAGATGAGCTCCGAGGGAGACACGCGTTCGCACCCGCGCGCCGGGCTTTATGTCTTTGTTCCTCGGTCTCAATTTTCGAAGGGAGAGGGCCGATGCGACGGCGACCAGCGCATACAATGCGACGAGCGCGAGCGGGTCCTCGAGCCGCCATGCATCCACGCCGGACGTCGGCCGCCCGTCCCAATCCGCGTCGAACGAGATCTCGAACGTCCTCGCGAGGACCGGATCGTCTACGATGAGGCCGACCTCTCGGTTCTCCGTCGCCGATCCGAGCGCCCAGTTCATGCTCGAGACGAGCACCGCGCGGCCGTCCACCACCGCGCCCTTGCTGTGGAGCCGTTCGATCGAGCCGCGAGGCTCGAGCAGTCGGACCTCGAGAGGGAGATGCTCATCCGTCGCGCGACGGTTGATGCGTTCGAGGACGTCGTCGTTCGTACCCGTGTCGGCTTCGACCGAAGCCCAGCTCCCGTCGAGGAGGATCCGCACGGACACGCCGCGATGCGCGGCCGCGAAGGCGGCTTCGAGGAAGGGACTCGGGGCGTCTCCCCACACCTCGTCAAGGTAGAAGGCGTCGATCGACAGTCGCACCTTCGCGGAGGCGAACAGGCCGAGGATTCCCTCCGGGTCGAGCGTCGTGTCCGGCGCCAGGACGATCCTCGCAGGCCGGGGTGGGGTTGGCGGCTCGGGAGGCCATGGGACGATTGAAGGAGCCGGGGGCAGCGGCACAAGTCCCGGCTCGCGTGCCGCCATCGAGTCCGGTCGCCGCGGATCGAAGTCGGTCTCGAAGACGTTTCGGAGAATCCCCGCGAGATCCGCATCGTCCACGATCACGGACCAGCCGCGGTTGCCCTCATGGTCGGAAGGGAATCCGGCCGTCCCGAAGTTCTCGGAGCCGATCCACGCGGCGCTCCCGTCGACGAGGGCGTACTTCGCGTGGAGGTAGCGATATCGCTTCACGACGTCCGTGCCGCCCGCGAGCCATCGGACCTCGACGCCGGCCGCCAACAGACCCCCCACGACTCGGTGTTCGTCCTCTTCGACGCCGCCGACGGGTGAGCCGTCAAGGAGGACCCGGACCCGCACGCCGCGATCAGCCGCCGCGGCGAGGACCGACGCGATCCGCTCGCTCTGGAACGTGTAGACGCCGACCTCGATGGTCGAACGTGCGGCACCGAGGAACCGGAGCAACGGGAGGTCGCCCGAATCCGGGGAGAGGACCGCGGTCGTCGCACCCCGGAGCTCGAACGGTCCGCTGTCGAACGAGGACTGGCCCAGCCGATGGTGTCGGATGCCTTCCCAGTCCTCTGCCGCATCGCGGTCGACCCATCCGCCGCCACCGTCTCGACCTCGTACCGCGATTTCCCCACGCCCCATCCGCTCGGCCGTGCGGCCGATCCATCCCGGGCCCGCATACGACGAGTCGCCCCACGCATACGCGTCGACGACCGCGCCACTCGGATCGATGAGGAGGACCTCGTCGCCCGCGTCGGCGAGGCGTGGGGCATCGCCTTCCATCTGGCGCGCGTCGCCCGGCCCCATGGTGAAATCGGCCGTCTCCAGCGTGTCCTCGGCATAGCTCGTCGCGTTGCGCGTGACGAGGAGGCGACCTCCCGCCTGCAGGATCGAATCGAGCGGGAAGGTGGCGGTCCCTTCACGGTCCGTGAGCGCCCAACCGCTCACATCGGTCGATTCGGGGTTCGGATTCCCGATCTCGACGAACTCGTCGTCGCGCGCGGTGTTCGCATACACCCGGACGAGGAGGGCATCCGCCTGCGGGGCATCGGAAAAAGGGGCGGAGGCAGGTCGCGGACGAGGGAGGAGTGGTTCGGCCTCGCTCTCCGCCCAGAGGGGGGAGGATGCCAGGACGAGCGCCGCGAGCAAGGCCGCTCGCGCACGTCCCCGGGCACGCACGATTCGGTGGACGCTCCCGCGGTCCATAAGGGGGTGGCCTACAGGCACGCTACGTCCAAGAGGGACGAATCAGCGCAGGCCTTTCACGAGATCGCGAAGCGCCTTCTCCGGATCCTTCGCCTTGACCACGCCGGACGAAAGCAGGACGCCCATCGTTCCGAGCTCCAGGGCCTTCGCGACATCTTTGCGGGTCTTCACGCCGGCGCCGCACAGGACTCCGACGTTCGGGTTCACGGCGCGGATGCGATCGACGGCCTTCGTGATGACCTCGGGTTTCGCCGTCGTCACACTGACGTCTCCGCCGATCAGCTCCGGGGGCTCGATCGCGATGTACTCCGGCGAAAGCTTCGCGAGGGTCTCCGCTTCGGCGATGTCGTCGGCGCACGCGATGACCTCGAGGCCGAGACGCCGGCATCGCGGCACGGACTGGGCCATCTCCTCCCACGCGACTTTGCGCTCGCTGTGATTGATCAGCGTCCCGGCGGCACCTGCCTCGAGGAGCGCCTCCGGCGGCGTCCATCCGGTCGTCTGGCCCGGCTCGACCGCATCGACGTGTTGGCCAAAGACGGGGATGTGCACGAGCTTCGCAATGTGGGCAAGATCCGACGTCGGCGGTGCCAGGACGATTGACGCTCCCGTGTCATCCTCGACCGCCGCGAAGCGCTTTGCGAGCTCCCAGCCCTTCTTCCCCAGGATCTCGGGATACGTCTTGAAGTTCAGGAGGATGGCCGGGATGCGCATCGATGCGCGGATGGTCGTTCGGCGGAAATAGGCTTGGCCCTCCGCGTTTCGAAGCGAGGCCGCAAAGGTCAATACAGCGCCCCCCCTTTGTGACCCATCAAGGTGGCACGGATGCGAATTTCGGTCGGCAAACTCCGCGGCCTTCAGCAGATTTCGGACGACACGGGCCGCTTCACGATGATTGCGATGGACCAGCGGGGCAGCCTTCAGAAGATGCTGCATCCGGAGAATCCGAAGGCCGCGACGTACGCCGAGATGGAGGCGGTCAAGCTCGGCGTGACGGAGGCCCTGGCCCCTCACGCGAGCGGCTACCTCCTGGATCCGGAGTTCGGCGTGGCGCCGACGATCAATCGGTTCGTCCTCCCGGGTCGGACCGGGCTCCTCGTGGCGCTCGAGCAGTCCGGGTACGAGAAGAAGGGGAACTGGCGGCTCACGACCCTCCTCGACGGGTGGAGCGTCGAGAAGGTGAAGCGACTCGGTGCGAGCGCGGCCAAGCTGCTGATCTTCTTCAATCCGGATGCCCCGCGGGAGATCGTGGACCACCAGGTGAAAGTCGTTCAATCGGTGGCGGACGAGTGCCGTCGGCTCGATCTCACGTTCGTGTGCGAGCCGATGTCGTATCCGGTCGACGAGAGCGACGAGGTGTTCGCCCACCACAAGGCCGACACGGTCATCCGCACCGCGGAAGCCCTCAGCCCCCTCGGGATCGACGTGTTGAAGGCGGAATTCCCCGGAGACCCGAAGGTCACGCCGAACCCGGACGAACTCCAGGAGAACTGCGAACGCCTGAGCCGCGCGACGAAGGTGCCCTGGGTTGTGCTGAGCGCGGGCGCAGACTTCAACGTATTCCGCGGACTCGTCGAGCGCGCCTGCCAGGGCGGGGCGTCCGGGTTCCTCGCGGGCCGGGCGATCTGGAAAGACGCGTTCCGGGAAAAGACGCTCGCGGCGCAGATGGAGTATGTCCGGACGCAGGGAGTGAAGAACTTCCAAGCCCTCGCGGACCTCGCCCACCGATACGCCCGCCCGTGGTGGGACTTCTACGGCGGAAAAGAGAAGTTGCAGGACCACTTCGAGGGATGGTACGTCAAGTACTGAGGGACGCCGCCGGACGGACGTCGCGCTCGCGGAGCACGCCGGGAAGGTCGACCGCGATCTCGGCCTCCTTCTGACCCGGTTCGCCGGCCTCGTGAGCCGAATCCGGCGGGAGCTGCCGATCCGGAGGGATCCCGCGGCGACCCGGAACGTGTACGGAGAGCAGCAGCTCGAACTCGACGTCTGGATGAACGACCTCTTCGTCGACGCGTGCCGCGAATCGAAGCTCGTCGCCCAGGTCGCCTCGGAGGAAATGGGAGAAGTGAAGGACCTCGGCCGCGGGCGCTTCTCGGTCGTCCTCGATCCGCTCGACGGCTCGTCGAACGTGCGGAGCAACAACATCTTCGGGACGATTCTCGGGATCTTCGATCGGAAGAAGCTCCCGGCGCCGGGTCGGGACCTGTTCGCGGCGGGCTACCTGATCTACGGCCCGGCGACGACGCTCGTGTACGCGACCCGGGACGGGGTGCATGAGTTCGTCCAGGGCGGCGCCGGCCGACCCGACGAGTTCTTCCTCATCGAAGAAGGCCTCCGCCTCCCGGCGAAAGGCAAACTGTTCGGCGTCGGCGGTCATCGCGACAAGTGGGTCCCCGAGGTGAAGGCGTTCGTGAACGAACTCGAGCAGGAGCTCCTGAACCTCCGCTACGGCGGTTCGTTCGTGGGAGACTTCAATCAGATCCTCCATTACGGCGGCTTCTTCGGCTACCCGGCGCAGGTCGACAAGCGAGAAGGAAAATATCGTTTGCACTTCGAGTCGAACCCGATCGCGTTCATCGCGGAGGCGGCCGGCGGGGCCGGGACGACAGGGACCGAGCGCATCCTCGATGTGCCCGCGACCGGCATCGACCAGACGGTCCCCACGTACGTCGGCAATCGAGATTTGATCGAACGGCTTCGTTCTCGGTTCGAGAACATTCGGCGCAAGGCCTCCGGGCGAACCGACCATTAGTTCTGCCGGAATGTGGCGAACAGGGTCTTCGGATTCGGTTTCAGCGTCCCCTGGAACGTGCTGTCCGCAATCGAAAGGATCTCGAACTTCTTCGCGAAGTACCCGCGGAGCTCCTTCGAGGAAATCCGA
>VBMA01000052.1:9144-10322 GCA_005878985.1 Methanobacteriota archaeon | reverse complement strand
GGGCTGTAACCGAATCTCTGTCGGTGTTCGTGTTCCCTCCGTCCCCCGACCAGGTCTACAAGGTCGGAGACACGGTCACCCTCTCCATTCGCGTCTTCAACTTCGGAATGGCCGCGGACGCGGACAACCTGACGGTCCAGCTGAATCGGTATTCGCTCGAGGCTCGCTGGCTGAGCCCGATCCGCACCGGACTCGGGAATTACAGTGCAACGTTCCAGATTCAGCCTTCCGACCTAAACGCATTTTCGTATTACGGAGGGTACTCGCTGCTAGAAGCCTACGTCGTCGCGAGAATCGGCTTCATCTCCGCGGAACAAGCCGCGGTCATTCGCGCGGGGACGCTTCTTACCGCCACAGTCACCGCATCGCCGATGGTCGCCTCGCCAGGACAGTCCGTCGATGTCGTGGTAGAGGTCCGTAGCGACGGCGTCTTGACGGATGCAGACGCCGTCTACGTGAACGCGACCGTCACAACGTTCCCGTATTCGAGTACCTCCATCCCCATTGCGGTGACGCACTCGGCCACGGGGACGTATGAGGCATCGTATGCGGTTCCGAGTTCGATCGACGCCGCCGGTACCATCGTTCTCACCGGGCAGGCGTTCGTCGGAGGGAACTATACGTATGCCAGCGGCTACATTTTCGTGTCGCTTCCGGTTCGGCTCGATGTGTGGACACACCAGGTTTCGACGACAAACACCTCCGCGCTCATTGAGGTCCATGCGGCGAACGAGACGGCCTGGCCGGTCGCTGATGCCAACGTATCGATGCGCTACCAAGCGCTGGGGTACCCGTACCCCTCGATCCCGGTCGAGCGGTTCGGAACGACCGATCGTCGGGGCCGCGCGACGTTCAACCTGACGTTCGACGCCCATATCTACGTGACTTTCTGGGGAAACGTGACGAAGGGGACCGACAGGGCGTTCTACACCGGGTATGTGCTCCCGAATTACACACCGCCGGCCATGATCTTCGAGATCCGACGGGAGGCCGGTTTCCCGGTCTACCAGGTAGGGGCCATGGCTCTGCTGAACTACACCGTCCGTTACTCTGGGTTTCCGATCGCCGGTCAAACAGTATACTACTACGCCGCGACCTCCTCGGAGGTCGTAGCGAATGGAAGCTCCCTGACCGACTCCGTCGGCCGGCTCCAGATTTCGTTCGTCATGCCTGCGGCA
>VBMA01000052.1:0-9030 GCA_005878985.1 Methanobacteriota archaeon | reverse complement strand
CCGTGGTTCCGCCCGCACCAGGCCCCTGGGCGGGGATCGTCCTGTTCGTCCCGTACAACTTCAGCGCGCCCTATCCGTACGTGCCGCCCACGTGGCTTCCGGGCGGGAGTTACGGAGGCATTGGAAGTCTGATCTTCCCTGCCGGACCGACGTTTGGCTACGATCTGAGGACTCCGCGATTCCTGCCGAAGGACTCCGATTATTTGCTCGCCGTCGAAGCGCTGTCGCTGAACTACTCGGACCCGGGGAACTTTATCCCTTACGCATACTTTGAGAAGGTGCACATTACGAACGCGCCGCCAACGTTGGTCGCGGACCTCTCCGGATCGACCCTCGGACCGGGAGAGGCCTTGAACGTCAATCTGTCCCGCTCAGCCGATGTCGACGGGGTCATCGATGCGTATCGTGTTGAGTGGGGAGACGGGTCGGCGACGGGTTGGGTTCAAACCGAGTCGGTTCGCCACACATATGCGACGTCCGGTGATTACACTGTAACGATTCAGGTCCGCGATGACACAGGCGCCACCGCCTCGATGGAGCGCACCGTCCATGTCGAGACGGGAATTCTCGGATTCGCGTGGCCGATTTCTTCGCGTTGACGGGAATCGTCGTTGCCGGGGTCGCGATTTCCGTGGCTCTTCTCATTTGGCGAACCCGAAGGCGTCCTCGCGCCCCGACTGCGCACCTGCCCAACGCTCCGACGCCGGAATCTCCCGCGATGCCTCCGCCCCCCGAACAGCAGGGGAATCCTCCCTTGAGTCCGCCCCCTCCACCCTGAAGAGAGGTCGTGGCGTCAGCGATGCCTGCGACCGAAGCGGATCCCTGCACGGATGGCTCATTCACGGAGCCAGGTCTCGTCGATCCGTGCATAGGACAAGAGTTCATCCGGTCTGAAGAAAAGGGCGACTTCGCGCTTCGCACTATCCGCCGAATCCGATCCATGGATCACGTTTCTACCGATCGTGAGGGCGAGATCCCCGCGGATCGTCCCGGGGTCAGCATCTGCGGAGTTCGTCTTGCCAATCATCTTCCGCACCACCGCAACGGCGCCTTCTCCCTCGAGCACCATCGCGACGACCGGACCCGCGGCGATGTACGCCATTAGCGGCTCGAAGAACGACTTCCCCTTGTGCTCCGCGTAGTACGTCTCCCCGAGAGAACGACTCACGCGGACGAGTTTCAACGCTGTGACCTTCAGGCCGCGGCGTTCGAATCGGGAAACGATTTCCCCAATGAGGCCGCGCTGCACCGCGTCCGGCTTCAGGAGGACGAAGGTGCGTTCGGCCACGTCAGGTCCCCTTCTTCGCTTTCTTCGCGGTCGGAGCGGGCGCCTCCTCTTCCTCGACCGGTTCGCGTTTGCGACCCTTCACTTCCTGCCATCGTCCGTCGAGCCAGGACTTGAACGTGCGTCGTCCTTCCGGTGAGTCCTTCCAGGCGAGGAACTCCGCCTTGTCGATGCGAGCGACGGGTTTGGCGCCATGCTTCTTCTTCGACCATCCGACGATCGACGTGCGGAACGCGTTGCTCGCCACGAAGTCCGAATACTGCCGCTCGAGGTCCCCTCGAGAAAGGTCCGGGCCCAACCGCTTGTCAATCAGGTCGGAAAGATCCGAGGGGATGTCTTTTCCTTTCGGAGTCTCGATTCGAATCTCGACGGCAAGAGCCTCGGGCGCCGGAGCTTCCTCGGCGACCGCGACGGCCTCTTCGGCGACCACGCGGCCGGCGGCTCGCCGGAAGGCCTGGGTCCACGGAGTCCACCGCGGCACCCGCCCGAGCTTCAGCATGTTCGCCTGGCACTTGTGCGAGCAGAAGAGGAAGACGGTCCCGTCTTTTCGGATGAACATCTTACCCGTGCCGGGCTCGATCTCGTTGCCGCAGAACGAGCACGAGCGTCGGGTCGGCATCGTCTCACCGGACCGAGAGCTTGCGGGCCTCGCGCGCCGTCTCGCGCAGCATCAGGACGTCGCCGACTTGGATGCTGCCCTTCACGTTGCGCGTGATGATGCGGCCCTTGTCCCGACCATCGAGGACGCGGACCTTGACCTGGACCGCTTCGCCCGTCATCCCGGTGCGGCCGACGACCTCGACGACCTCCGCGGGGATGCTGTCATCGTCCGCCATGTTCTCTCACTCGCGTGTCCGAGGAACCGTCACTTTTTCATCGCGCGGATTTTCGCGGAGACGTCATCGATGACCGGCTTCGCCTTGCCCGGGTCGAGGATCGCGATCGAGGCCGTCGCTTTGCCGAGGCCCACGGCGACGCCGAGTTCCTGCTTGCTCGGGACGTACGCGTACGGCACGCCTTTCTCCTCACACAGGAGGGGCATGTGCGCGAGGATCTCCTCGGGCTGGACGTCCTCCGCCATCACGACGAACTGCGCCTCGCCGCGCTCGACGAGCTTCGTGACCTCGTTCGTCCCCTTGCGGACTTTCCCGCTCTCCTTCGCGAGCTCGATCGATTGATAGGTCTTGTCGACGAGCTCCTTCGGCATCTCGAATCGAACGTACATCGGCTTGGCCATCGTGGAGACCTCCTTCCGCCCCGCGGCCGCGGGACGTCATCAGTCATCGGCTCCCCGTCCTCGGAGAAGCGGCCGTCGAAGTGGCGCGGGTTATAAAAGGTTTGCGACCCTCGCGGTGTCGCACTGCGAATCAACGCCGGAGGGCGGTGCAGCAAGGTTGAAATCGCCAGGCGGGGTTCAATCAGATATGCCCACAGACCGGAAGTTCTGTCGCTTCGCCCCGACGGACCGACCACTGCAGACCCGAGAGATTCCGGAGGGCGGGATCTGTTTGTCCGCGTTCATTGTCCTGAGCGAGAGCGGCCATCGAGACCGCGTCCTCATGGGTCATCTCGATCCTTCCGCGGACTGGGACCACATCGGAGCGCTGGATCCGGAACGGGCCGCACTGAATAGCAAAGGATGGATGCTGCCTTCGTCGCACCTGTTGCTGGGTGAGTCGCCGCAGGCGGCCGCGGACCGCATCCTCAAGGAGCAGCTCGGTCTCCCGAGTCATCCGCTGAACGGCCCCCTCGTCTTCTCCGAGGTGTACGGGCCGAAGAATCACTGGGATCTCGAATTCATCTTCCTGGGGGAACGGAACCAGATCGGACAGCATCCGGCCTGGACCGAGCTCGCATTCGTCGACACGAACGAAACGCCGCGGGAGGAAATCTCGCGGTACCATGATGACATCCTCGCAAACGTGGGCCGTTGGAATCCAACCGGGTAAGAACGCGCGAAGTCTTTGCGACCCGCGGGAAGGCGAGCCCGCGGACTAGCGTTCGTCTTCCGAATGGGCGGGCGGGGTTCCGCCCCGTCCCAGTTGCTCCCGGACCATGCGATTCGCGATCTCCAGGAACTTGTCTTCGGTTCCCGGAGGAATCGTCGCGCCGGCCGCCGCATGATGACCGCCGCCCTGTCCCCCGACGGCCATGCTGGCGGCCTGCATGATCGCCGCGAGATCGAGTCCGCGGGCCACCAGTTCGCGCGTGGTCCGCGCGGAGACCTTGATGCCATCGTCGGCTTGGGCGAACGCGATGATTGGGAGGTCTTTCGTCGCGCCCTCTCGGTTCAGGACCATGCCGGCGGCGATCCCTACCACGGTGTCACGGATCCGGTCCGCCGCGTGGAAGTACTGGAGTGCTTCCATCTGCGTGATGCCGGCCTCCTCGATCGCCTCCATCGAGTCCACCAGATACTCCCGGTGGCCGCGGAGCAGCCGGAGGGCCTGCGCGAGGTACTCGTCCCGATCGCCGCGGCACACGCGGTACCCGACCTCCGGTTGGTCGTACCGTCCGCAGGCGTTCATCAGGGTGCCGAACTCCTTCGCATCGCGCGTCGGACTCCCGGCGGGTTCGCGCGGCAAGGTGTACGTTTCCCCCGCGAGGCGCTCGACCTCCTTGATTCCGCAACCGCGTTCCAGCATGTGCGAGACGAGCGCGGACACGACGCGCTGCTTCTCGCCGCGGTCGAGGTCCGACCAGCTCCGCCAGTGGTCCTCGATCTTCAGGTCGACGCCCTGCTCCAGGAGGAACGCGATGCATGCTTCCTCGTTGCCGCTCAGGCGGGGGATCCACGGGTCCGTCGCGTACTGGAGCATCTTGTACGCGGGCCGGGTCTCCCGACCGAAGAGGCGGAGATCGATCTGGGCCTCGAGGACGCCGGCCGCGATCCCATCGGCCAGGATCGTGCGGTTGTAGCCGGAGAGCCGCCGGAACTCCTGATCCTGGACGTCGCCCACAGCGCCGACGACCGCGATCGAAGCGAGGTCGACGTTCTTTGGGGAAAGCGCTCTCGCCACAGCGTAGGCGCAGCCCGCGCCGCTCGCGACGTCCGAGCCTTCGCCCTCGAGATGCGGATTCAACATCAAGACCCGATCCTGGGATTCCGTGAAGCGGACGAGATCGCTCCGCAACGCCTTCGGGACCTCCCGTTCCGTCGGGACATGGTGGTCCGTGATCACCGCGTCGAGACCGTGCAGCGCGTGCAGCATCCCGGCTCCCAGGTCGATGAACCACACCAGCGGCGTGCCTTTCCGTTTCAGTTCGGTGAGCACGGCTTCGTCGAGCTTCTTGACGAAGGCCACCTCGTGGGAGATGCCCGCTCGATCGAGGGCCTCCGAGGCGATCGCCCCTCCCGTGATGCCGTCCGTGTCGATGTGGGTCACGATCCGCACGAAAGGCGCCGGGCGCAGACGCTCGGCGATCTCCTGAGCGACGGCCTCCATCGCGCCACCCACCGGGAGTCAAACGCATGAATCTTTGGGAGGGAGCCGTGGAGGAGGTCGTCCCGCGATTCCGAGAAGAACGGATATCCGAGGAGGGCCTTGGTGGCGACGTGCTTCATGTCACGGCGACCGGCCTCATCGCTCGCGACGGCCGCGTCCTCCTCGGGAAGCGGACGAGCACGGTTCGATTCGCGGGCATGTGGGACGCCTTCGGCGGACACCTCGTCCCGTGCGAGGAACCCTCGGCGGCTCTGGTCCGCGAGCTTCAGGAGGAGTTGGGCATTACGGCGCTCCGGCCCCGGTTCCTCGGGATCTATGAGGACGTCGATCCGACGTCCAAAGATCTCTTCCGTCACTATCTGTTCTTCGTCACCCGCTGGAGAGGGGATCCTGAAATCGCGAACGAAGAGCACTCCGAGGTCCGCTGGTTCACTCCTGAAGAAACGGGACAACTGGATCTCGCGCCGAGCCTGAAGGACGCCATTCGACGCGTCCTCCCAAAGAAACCTTAATCGCGACGCATGTGTTCAATCGCCCGAGCCTATGGTCGACGAGATGCAGGTCAAGAAAATCCTGAGCGACATCCGCACGATTGCGGTGGTCGGTTGCTCCAAGGATCCCGCGAAGGACGCGCACCGCGTGCCGAAGTACATGCAGATGAATGGCTACCGGATTATCCCGGTGAATCCGACCGCGACCGAGATCCTCGGTGAGAAGGCATACCCGTCCCTCGATGCCGTGCCGATTCCGTTCGACGCGGTCGACATCTTCCGTCCATCCGCAGACGTGCCGCCGATCGTGGACCAGGCCATCAAGACTCCCGCGAAGGTCATCTGGCTCCAGCTCGGGATTCGCAACGAGGACGCCGCGGGAAAGGCCCAGGCCGCGGGCAAGATCGTGATTCAGGACCGCTGCATGATGCGCGACCATGCACGGTTATTCGGCCAACCGATCCTCGAATGACGAGGCCGCGAACACGAGCGCGACGCTCGGGCCGCCGGCACGTCTGGCCGCAGCGATGAGGGCCTCGATCTCTCCGAGGACGGACACCGCCGCCGGAGGGGCCTTGAACTTCGCGGTCGCCACGGCTTCGTACCAGGGACGGAGTCGGGCTTCCGGCACGATTCCGATACGGAACGGATCGGAGACTCCCCGCTCGAGCTTGACGTTCGGGCTGATTCCTGAGAACGCTTGCACCGGGACATCGATCCAGTTGGATCCCTCCTGAGGGAAGAGTTCCGACGAGATTCCCGGCGGGAGGGCTTCTTCCGCGGCCCGGATCGATCGGCTTCCGTCGGAGTTCTCCCAGACCCGGCCGAGACGAGCCCCCGCTGAGACGACGGTATGATCGAGCCACGCGAGGTCATGAATCCGTCGGATTGTAGCCCGGCGGGTCCAAAGGACCTTCGCTAGGAGATAGTACGACTCCCGGAGCGCTTTCGCCTCCGGGGACTTCGGGCCCCCGGTGTGCTGCGCCTTCTCGAGAGCCGACGCGATGAGCGGCTGCGACGAGAGCAACGACTGAAAGTCGACGACCCGGAGGAGCGCTCGCCATCCCACGGCACCGCCACGGGTCTCGTCAAGAAAAGGGTGTCGGCGGCGGTCGATCAGTGAAGAACGACGGATTTGACGCCGTCCACCTGCTTGATCTGCGGGAGCAGCCGCTCGGGCACCGGCGCTTCCGTGACGATGAATCCGTGCGGGTCGTCGACGATTTCCGGATCGTCCATGATGACCTGCCGGATCGAGATCCCCGCCTGCGCGATGATCGCCGCGACCCCGGCGAGGATGCCCGGCTTCGAGGCGTTCGTGGGGACGATCTCGATTGCGCCCCAGTTCATCAGCGGCGCGATTTCGCGCAGGTGGCAGACCGGCCGAAGGGCATCGAAGAACGACCGCAGCTCGTCGTTCTTGTCGATCGTGTCGACGGTCGCGGTCACGACCCGCCGGTCGACGCCGGCGGCCCGCGCCATCGCGGTGTCCGAGAGCTTGATTTCGGCGGCGTAGACGCTCCCTTCGTGGACGCGCAGTCCGTAGATGACCATGAGCTGCGCGACCTTCTCCTGCGCCGGGAATCCTTTGAAGTAGTGACGAAATCGCGCCCACATGCTCTCGGCCCAATGTACGGAAGGGTGCGCTATAGGTTAATGTTTCCGTCATCAAGTGTAGAATCATGTACGTTGACGAACAGAATCGTTATATATTGTTCAAATAATCCTGCCTTGGGATCGGTGAGACCGATGCAGGCCATTCGAACGGAACCGACCGGGGCGAGCGACGTGAAAATCCTCCTCGACGTGGACGACCTGCCGCGGGCCTGGTACAACATTCTCCCGGACCTCCCCGCGCCCTTCCCGCCGTACCTCCACCCGGGGACGAAGGAGCCGGTGCCGCCGCAGGCGTTCGAGCCGCTGTTCCCGAAGGAGCTCATCCGCCAGGAGATGAGTCCGAATCGGGCCGAGCCAATTCCGGACGAGCTGCGGGAAGCGTACTTCCGTCTGGGTCGGCCGACGCCGCTGTACCGGGCGAAACGGCTCGAGGCGTTTCTCAAGACGCCGGCCCGAATCTACTACAAGCGGGAGGACCTCTCGCCGGTCGGCTCGCACAAGCCCAACACCGCGTTCGCTCAAGCCTACTTCGCGGCGCAGGAAGGGGTCGAGGCCCTGGCCACGGAGACCGGCGCCGGTCAGTGGGGATCCGCCCTCGCGCTGGCGACGAACTACTTCGGACTGAAGGCGAAAGTGTTCATGGTCCGCGTTTCGTACGACCAAAAGCCATACCGCAAGTACGTGATGAACCTGTACGGGGCCGAGGTCATCCCGAGTCCGAGCGATCAGACGAACGTCGGGAAGAAGTTCCTCGCGCAAGACCCGGACCATCCGGGGTCCCTTGGAATCGCGATCTCCGAGGCGATCGAGGCCGCGGTCACCGGGAAGAACACGAAGTATTCGCTGGGCAGCGTCCTGAACCACGTCCTGATGCACCAGACGATCATCGGCCTCGAGGTGCAGAAGCAGTTCGAGCAGGCGGACATCACGCCCGACTTCATGGTCGGCAGCGTCGGCGGTGGCTCGAACTTCGCGGGCTTCACGTATCCGATGATCGGCGAACGGCTCCACGGCAAGGTCGAGACGCGGTTCGTCGCGGTCGAGCCGGAGTCCGTCCCGTCGATGACGCAAGGCCGCTACGAATACGACTTCGGCGACACCGGGGAGATGACGCCGCTCGTGAAGATGCACACTCTGGGCCATACCTTCGTCCCGCCGCGGATCCATGCGGGCGGCCTCCGGTACCACGGGACCGCCGCGACCCTCAGCGTCCTGCTGGACTCGGGGTTGGTCGAGCCGCGCGCGGTGGACCAGCTCGGCACCTTCCAGGCTGGCGAAATCTTCGCGAAGACGGAAGGGCTGATCCCCGCCCCGGAGACGTGCCATGCGATTCGAGGCGCGATCGACCTCGCCCTCGAGGCGAAGGAGCGGCACGAGGAGACCGTCATTGCGTTCAACTACAGCGGCCACGGCTTGCTGGACCTCGAAGGCTACCGCCAGTTCATGGAGGGCAACCTGAAGAACAACGGAACGTGAGTCGGCTTCCTCGCCGCCTGGCGCCATCTCAGTTCCTTTTGGAATTTGGACGTCAACCAGGGCGCCAGGCACCAATCGCCTCGAGTCAAAGACATGAGCCGGCAATGCCATCCGCGGCCGTGGATGTCGGCGTGGATGTCGGCGGCACTTTCACCGACTTCGTCGGGTTTCGTGGCCGCGACGTCGTGACCGCAAAGTTACCGAGTACGCCTAATCCCGAGCAAGCGGTCATCGTGGGGATGCAGGACCTCGGCGCGGCGGGGATGGCCCATGGCACCACGGTGGCCACGAACGCGATCCTGGAGCGGAGAGGGGCCCGCACCGCATTCGTGACGACCGCCGGTTTCGAGCATCTCCTGTTGATCGGCCGTCAGAATCGGCCTTCCCTCTACGACCTCCGGGTCACCCGGCCTCCGCCCGCGGTCCCGAGGGAGCGATGCTTTGGGCTCGCGGAACGGGTGGACGCGCATGGCCGGGTCCTCCAGGCTCCGACGAAGCGAGACATCGAGGAGCTTGCCCGAAAAGTTCGATTGAGCGGGGCCGAGTCGGTCGCGGTTTCCCTCCTCTTCTCGTTCCTCCATCCGACGAACGAGCGACGCGTTGCCAAAGCGCTCGCCGGACTGCCCATTTCCACGAGTCACGAGGTTCTCGCCGAGTTCCGAGAGTTCGAGCGATCCTCCACCACGGTCCTCGATGCATATGTGAAACCGCTCGT
>VBMA01000192.1 GCA_005878985.1 Methanobacteriota archaeon | reverse complement strand
CCGGGGTCTCCCCTTGTCGTCGAACGGACGAAGCATGCCGAAACCTCAATCCCTCCATATCGGCATAAACGGCTCGCTCAGATCCTGTAGAACGGCCCGTCAGGTTCTCCAGAGTCGCCGGACACCGGCTTCTGCGTGGAGCGGAGCCTACAAATCTTTTGTGTAGATAGATACTACGGGCCTGAAGGGATTCGAACCCTTGACCTATCGGTGTCCCTCGGACGTTCCGATGGAGCGTGCCGATAAGAGCCGATCGCTCTACCTAGCTAAGCTACAGGCCCGCGGCCGCGCCTATTGGCCGAGTTCAATTAAACGTTGCGCTAGGCGCATGCGCCCCATGTCAGCGACCCCGTTAGCCGACCGACATCCAGCTGGAAAATCACGAGCCGGTAGCAACCCACGGGGGGCGGTGAGACTTCGAAATAGTCTCCCGCATCAAGGTGCCCGTTCGCGCTCGCATCGAAAAACCGGAGGGTCGCGTTGCCGGCCCCGAGACCGGCACCGAGACGCGCAATCTCGGACCCGTCGACGGAGAAGTTCGCCTGGAATCGCGAGAGTTCGAGGGAGACGGTCACACTGTCGACGTAGATTAGGGTCCGGTTATTCGGCGTCTCGAAATGGAAGCCTCTCACGATCTCGATCGGCGTCTGGTCGGGGAACATCCGCGGGAGGAAGACGATCGCCAGGAGGACCATGAAGACGATTCCCGCGGCGAGCGAGTACGTCAGGAGTTTGGTCGCCTGCGGCGGCGGGCGGCGTCTTCGCTTGAAGGGCACCTCCGGGGCGGAGGGCCGCCGAATCTTCATCGACTCACTCCACGTAAATCGCAGGCCGTCCGGGGACGGCGTGGTCCGCCTTCTTCGCGGGATCCCACAACTTCGGATCGTCCGCGCGGAACACGTCGACGGTCACGCGGAGCTCCTTCCCCAGGAAGCCGAGGTTCTCGCGGAACATCGCGAACTCGTCGATCGAACTGAACCGGTCAAGGTCGTCCGGCTTCGCGTGGCGCAGGTCTTCCGCGACCTTCTTGGCGAATGCGGCGACCTCCTTCGCGCGTTCCCGCATCCCAGGTTGCGCTAGGACTCGATCCATCAGCACGTTCATCGGGATGGGCCCTTGCTTTGCGAGGTCCCGTGCGAGGCGCTGGACCTGGATCTTCCACGCCGGAGCGGTGTAGAGCGCGAGTCGCTTCGGAGCGATCCCGGTGACCTTCAGGATTTCCCGGACGTCGGCCAAGGTCGATTGG
>VBMA01000191.1 GCA_005878985.1 Methanobacteriota archaeon | reverse complement strand
GGGGCCAGCAGCTTCGTTTGCACATCGATGAACCGTCGCAGCACGTCCGCGTGGGGCCGCCCTTCCGACCGCCGAACGTACCAGGACCAAGCCGCCTGCAGGTCGAAATAGCCGTGACGCAGGACCGCCTTGTAGTTCATCCCCTCCATCGCGGTCCGGCTCGCCTGAATCGAACGGTTGAGGACGCTGAGGAACCACGCGTCGATCCCACGGTGCTCTCGGCGGCTGCCATGCTTCGCGGTCGCGAACCGGAGCCATTCTCCGATGCGGGCCTTCGCGGACTCCGCGAAGTCCATGTCGACGTTCGGATCGTCGAGGCCATCTCCGGCGTTGGCGACGGTCAAGCGGATGACGTCGGCGCCCCACACGCGCACCGATTCGCGGATGTACCAGACGTTCCCGCGGGACTTCGACATCTTCCGCCCCGCCAGGCGCACCCACCCGTTCACGCCGAATCCCCGGGGCCAGAGCTCCTTCGGGAAGATGGCGGTGTGTCCGAACAGGCAGAATGCCATGTGGTTCTGGACCAGGT
>VBMA01000189.1 GCA_005878985.1 Methanobacteriota archaeon | reverse complement strand
CGCGTCGACGAGGCTCTGGGCCATCTTCGCGTCCTTGTGGAACTTGCCCCACGATTGGCTTTCCTCGAACGTACATCCGCTGAGGCCGCCCCATTGCGGCACGTCCGTCGTGATCTGCGCGGCGTACATGTGCGGGTTCTCCGGGTACCCCATGACCTCTTGAATCACCTCGACCTGCGAGATGTAATTCTTCGGCGTGCCCCCGCCGACGTAGAAGACGCCCGTCCGAGGGGACTTCAGCTTGACCTGCGCAATCTCGTAGTTGTCTTTGATCGAATCGAGCGCGATCGGCTCCTTGCCTTTCTTCACGCGGTCATGATGGTGCTTTGCGAGCGCGATGCCAATCGACGAATCGTTCAGCGCCGGGACGAAGTACGGGATGCCTTTCCGATAGCACGTCCCGACGAGGCTGTTCGGATCCTTCGACGCGATTCGCCCCATGTCCCACAGAATCTCGCGGCTGCTGTACGGCCGCGGTTCGAGGGAATCGGCGAGGGCCGCGATCTCGTCGTCGCACTCGCGGAAGAGGGACTCGTCGGCCAGGGTGTCGTACACCCGGTCGAGGAAGTGCTCCCGCAGCACGATGTCGTCGGCGTCCGGGGACGACCGGTAGTGGTGGTACCCGTGCGCCTCGTAGAAGTCGTGATAGGCGATCGCGCCGGTCGTCACCACGACGTCGACCAGGCCGAACTCCACCATGTCGCGCATCACCTTCTTCAAGCCTCCCGGCGTGAGGGCCCCCGCCCCGCCGAAGAAGACGGTGCACTTCGGGTCCGTCATCATGTTCTCCAGGACGGAGGCGCATAGGCCCAAGGTCCTCGCTTGGAAGGAAATGTGCTTGTAGCCGTCGACGAGGTCCGCGATCGTTTCCGTCTTCTCGAGGTCCAGGTGTTCGATCGGGACGGAGGTGAGATCCGCCTTCGTCGGTTTCTTGTCCGCCATGGGCGGCGCTATGCGGCCCCCGGCCAAAAGGCTTCGGTCGACTAGGCCTTCTTACGGCCCTCGACGGCCTCGGCGATCGCGCGGGTCTTCTCTTTCGGCCGCGAGCAGACCGCATACTCGTCGCCGTCGAAGAACACGTCGAGGTCCGGATGTTGCCGCTGGATCTGCTGAATCCGTTGCATGATGTCCTTGAGGGTGATCGACTCGTCGTTCGGGTCGATCCGCATGATAATCCGCTTCTCGCTCTCCGTCCCCAAAGCCCGCCCGCCCTCCGGACTCGTCGAGACCGTCAGATTCGTCCGTCCGTATAAATACTATTCCGGAGCCGCAACGGCATGGCACACGTCCGCCTTCACCGGGCCGGCACCTTTGATGAGGATTGTTCGATGCCGGCCAAGGAGGCGAGTTCCCGCTTGAAACGGCGAAACAGCAGCACGCTCGTCACAAGGCCAACACCGAAGAACGCATTGATGATCACTCTGTCCCTCCTGGCCAAGTCCGGCCTGGACGACCAAGTCCAAAGCAACTCGACCGCGGCAAGGCCGAGCAGGGCAGCGTTGATGACGACGAGGATCTTGAACGTCTTGACGTGCTCGCGTAAATCGCTAACGGAGAGCGGTTTGCGCGTGCGGATCCGGCATCGTGTCGAACTGG
>VBMA01000190.1 GCA_005878985.1 Methanobacteriota archaeon | reverse complement strand
GATGAGGAGAATCGATGTCCCGTGTTCCAGGAGCCCGGCCAAGAACGCCGCGGTCGTCGCTTTCTTCGCGTCCGGTCGATTCGTGGTCACGATCGGTTCGCCCAGTTGTGGCGGAAAGCCTCGCTTGGGAAACGCAAACGTGAGGAAGCGGCCTGCGTGCGCCAAGTCTCGGAGATAGGTGCCTGCCTCGCCAATGCTCGTCGTCCCGGAAATCCAGGCGGCGATGTCCACGGGGGTGCGGAGGTCCTTTTCGAACGGGAAACCGAACGTCGCCAGGTTCGCGTCGAAGGCGAGGGCAATTGGCGCCGCTCCGATCGTCATGCGGCCGCGAGCCATGCTGGACGACGATAGGAGCGACGCTATTTTGAATTACTGCGCCGTGATGGACTCGTTGCATGGGGATGCTGTACTACACGATTGACGGGGGCCGCCTCGCCGGCCTCCCTGGCCCGGCGTACATCGAGTGGGACTTCGCCCGCTTGCGGAAGATGGGCTACTCGGTCGTCGTGAGCCTCGAATGTGACCGGTTGAACACGTTCGAGATCCAGGACGCGGGCTTCGAGCACAAGAAGATCTGCGTCGAGGATTTCACCGCGCCGACCCTTGACCAGGTCGACGAGTTCGTGACGTTCGTCGATTCGAAGATCGCAGAGGGCAAGAAGGTGCTCGTCCACTGTTTCGCCGGTCGCGGCCGGACCGGTACGATGCTCGCCGCGTACCTGATCCACCAGGGGTTGTCGGCCGAGGCCGCGGTCCGCGAAATCCGCGAGCGGGCAGGAAAGGCATACGGCACGCTCCGCGGCGTCATCGAGCCGGATCAAGAGGAACTGTTGCGC
>VBMA01000174.1 GCA_005878985.1 Methanobacteriota archaeon | reverse complement strand
GATTGGAACGGTCGCGCCGGTGCTCGTGGTCCTCGGATATCTCGTGGCGGCGTTGTACAGCTACGTCGCGGTGAACGTGGGGCTGTTCATCGGAGCGTTCGCCATCACGGGAATCGGCTACTACATGCCTCGCGCGACGGAAAAGGGCGCGGAGGAGAAAGCCCGCTGGGAAGGGTTCCTCGATGGGCTGCGCGATCGAATCGAGTCCCTCGCGGGATCGAGCCCGGAGGAGAGCGTCCGGCTCCTCGACGAAAGCATGGCGCTGGTCCCCCTGATCTCGAATCTCGAGATGTCCGGTTGGCTGAAGTCTCTCGCGAACCGAATTCCTGCGGTGCCGTACCGGCCATACTGGTACCATCCGATTGGCGACATTTGGTATGTTCCTTCTCAAAACGCAGGCCAGAAGTTCCCGGACATTGGTGGGGACCTCGCGCGCGACTTCGGGACATTCGCGAACTCGTTCGCGACGACCCTCGGCCACTTCCAGACCTACATGGCGCCGTCGGGAGGCGGCGCGGGCGGCGGAGGCGGTGGGGGAGGAGGCGGGGGAGGTGGAGGCGGAGGGGGCGGTGGCGGCGGGGCCGGCTGAGCGTGCCACCCTTCCTGCCGTTGAGCCTTTAACCTGACGCGTCCCTCCAGGGATTCGATGGTCCGTGCCGTGAAGCCGACCCGAAAGCGAGACGGTCGGCTCGGCCCGCCCCAGGGCTATCCGAAGGATCCCGACAAGTACGGCGATCCGGCGAATTGGAAATATCCGGTGCACACGCCGTTCCATGCGCGCGCCGCGCGACGGTACTTCAACGAGCCTCGGAATCGCGCGAAGTACACCCCCGAGGAGCAGGCGTACATCGACAAGAAAATCAACGAGGCGCTCGAACGGTTCGGGGTCGCCGTCAAGATCAAGGGCGGGGAGATGGAGGACGAGGCGGGCACGATCCAAGCGGACGTGCCGATGAACAAGGACATCGACAAGATG
>VBMA01000173.1 GCA_005878985.1 Methanobacteriota archaeon | reverse complement strand
GCTAATGTTCCTCGGAAGGAATCGCCTCGCGTCGGCCAAGGCCATCGATCCGTCGGTCGTCTCTGTGGACAAGGATACAGACACGCTCCTGGCGGGTCGGGTGAAGGAATACTCCGTGCGGATCGACCGGCAGGAGAAACGGCTCGAACACGATTGCGTCGACTTTAAGACGAACCGCGCGACCGGGCGGCTTATGTGCAAACATCTGGGCGCCTTCCTCATGCAAGTCGACCGCGGAAAGGCGACCCACCTGTTGCGCGACTTGTTGCGGGAACGCGACCATTGGACGTTCGAGTGAGATCGAATCGGGTGTGGCGTCCGCCGCCAACGTTTATGGCAGTTCCCGACCATTCGCTCCGGAGGTTCGTCCGGTGGTGCGACTCATGGGTCGAGGTGTGCTCGTTGGCGTCTGTGCGGTGATTGGCCTGATGGTGTTGGGGTCTCCCGCCTCCGCGATCACTTGGGGCACGATCGACACGACCCACCCGAACGTCGGTGCGATTCTCATCGTGCGCGCGGACGGAAGCTTCGGGGAGTTCTGTTCCGGGACCCTCGTTTCCGCGCGGGTCTTCCTGACCGCGGGCCATTGCACCGATGCGCTCGCGGCCTTCGCGATTCCGGCCACCCGGCTGCGGATCGGATTCGGGCCAAACCTGTTTGCGGAAGGCGCGGTCCGCCTCGCCGTAAGCGGATATCAGAGCCACCCAGATTACAACTGGGGACCCACATCGAATCCGCACGACCTCGGTGTGATCATCCTTCAGGATGCAGTCGAGGACGTCACCTTTGGCAAGCCGGCCCCGACGGGCTACTTGGACGACCTTGCTGCGTCGGGAGAACTCAAGTCGGCGACGTTCATCAACGTCGGATACGGAGACAACCAAGACTTCGTGGTCACCGGAGACCGCCAGATCTCGACTTCGAGCTTCCGGAACCTGCACGACGCCTGGCTTTACATGTCGCAGAACATCCAACATGGAGATGGCGGCACTTGCTTCGGGGACTCCGGAGGGCCCACGTTCCTCGTCGATCCCTCGTCTCACGTCGAGTACATCGTCGCGGTGACGAGCTGGGGAGACAGCGTGTGCAAGTCGACGAACAACAACTACCGCGTGGACCTGGCGAGCTCCCGATCCTTCATCGACGACATGATCGCGTCGAACCCGTAGTCCATCGGCGGCCTAGAGACGACTGAAGTCCGCCTCGCGGTCTTTCTTCCGAGCCTCGCGCTCCTCGGCCTTCGGGAGTGGTGCGTCGCAACCGGGGCAGTTGCCTCCGGCATCGACGCAACCTTTGCACAGCCAGGCTCCGCACGCGT
Source organism: Methanobacteriota archaeon (assembly GCA_005878985.1). GTDB lineage: Archaea > Thermoplasmatota > Thermoplasmata > RBG-16-68-12 > RBG-16-68-12 > RBG-16-68-12. The sequence continues at coordinate 26 of VBMA01000173.1, read as the reverse complement.
GACGCTCGACGCCGGGCGCATGGTGC
>VBMA01000075.1:86106-88883 GCA_005878985.1 Methanobacteriota archaeon | reverse complement strand
TTGAACGGCGTGCCGCGCGTCGCCATCGCCTCGACCGTCTTCGTCATTGTCTCGAGTGCGCGGTCGACGTCGGCGGTTGTGAGAAACGGCAACCGGTGGTCCGCGTCACTGTAAGATCCCATCCCCCCGGTGTTCGGCCCTTTGTCCCCTTCGTACGCGCGTTTGTGATCCTGCGCGAGTGGCATCGGCACAAGCGCCCGGCCGTCGCAGAACGCCTGGAGGGAGAACTCCTCCCCGACGAGTTTCTCTTCGACGAGGAACCGCGCCGTTCCCCCGATCTTCTTCTCGAGGATCTCGCGGCCGTAGGCGAGGGCCTCCGCTTTGCTCGAGAAGTGATCTCCCCAGACCCTCACCCCTTTCCCGCCCGTCAGGCCGAGCGGCTTGATCACGAACTCGAAGTCCGAGTCGTTCACGAACTCCTCGAAGCCCGCGAGATTGTCGATCGCCCAGAACTGCGGCAACCCTGAGATCTGATGGTCCCGCATCAGGGTCCGCGTGAATTCCTTGTTCGTCTCCAGCTGGGCCGCTCGTTGCGATGGACCGACCGTTGGAATCGCGGCGGCTTCGAGGGCATCGGTGATCCCTTTCTCGAGGGGGGCCTCCGGTCCGATCACCGCGAGTTCGATTCCGTGGCCCTTCGCCCACGAGACGATGCGCTCGACGTCCGTCACGTCCCCGAGGAGGACGTCCTTCGAGCGCCGGCGGATCCCCGGATTCTGGTTCGCCATTGCGGCGTAGATGTCGGCTTGACTTCGACGGAGCGCTTCGACGATCGCATGCTCGCGGCCCCCGCCCCCGACGACCAACACCTTCATAATTGCAATTCGGAAAAGTGGCGGCCGGGATTTCTACTTTCGCGCACGCACGCGCATGTCACGGTGCGGATGCAGCGCCCGCTGCTTTCGAGGACATTTCCGCCGCCAAGACGGTGTTCGAAAGGAGCATGGCAATCGTCATCGGGCCAACGCCTCCGGGGACCGGCGAAATGGCCTCCGCCTTCGGGCGCACCGCATCGAAGTCCACGTCGCCCACCGTGCGATATCCACTCTTCGCGCTCGGATCGTGGATCCGATTGATTCCGACGTCGATCACGACCGCGCCCTGGTTGACCATGTCCGCCTTGATGAATCGCGGAGAGCCCATCGCCGCGATCAGGATCTCCGCGCGTCGCGTGTGCGCCGCGAGTTCGCGGGTCCCACTGTGGGCGATCGTCACGGTCGCGTTCGCCTTCGGGGCCTTCTGCAGGAGGAGGGCGGCGAGCGGTTTCCCGACGATGTTGCTCCGGCCGACGATCACGACGTCCCTCCCGTTCGGATCGTACCCGCTCCGCGTGAGGAGTTCGACGACGCCCGAAGGCGTGGCGGGCGCGAACCGGGGGCGGCCGATCAGCACGAGGCCGACGTTGACCGGATGGAAGCAGTCGACATCCTTGAGCGGGCTCACCGCCGAGACGGCTCTGTCCACCGAAATCTGGTCGGGCAGCGGCTGCTGGACCAGGATGCCATGCACCTTCGGATCGCTGTTCAATCGGCCGACCTCCTGGAGGAGTCGAGCCTCCGGCACATCCGCCGGGAGGTCGATCGTCCAGTGGGACATCCTCATTTCCTCAGAGGCCTTGCCTTTCATCTTGACGTAGAGTTGCGACGCCGGATTCTCCCCCACGAGGACGGCCGCGAGGCCCGGGACCACGCCGGCATCCGCGAGCCTCGTGAGCCGCGGCTTCAGCTCGGTCCGGATGTCGTCCGCGATCTTCTTGCCATCAATCACGTTGCCGGGCAGTCGAGGCACCTCGTGGCGGGAATTGGTCCGCTCGATATAGCCTTTGAGCGCGTGACGCGCCTCGTGTCAGACGCCGCGCACGGGCCACAGAATCGTACCCCGATGCTGTCAGACAAAGACCCTCCGGTCGGCGTTCCACAAAAACGCTTAAGACCGCTCGCGACGTTCGGCGGCGCGGATGCACCCTAGCGACTGGTCTCGACTCCTCACGGAACGTCAGCGCGAGGTCCTTTCGATCGTCGTGGAGAACAAGGTCTACCGCAACCGGGACTCGAAGATCCCGGAGCTCGCGGAGAAGATGGGCATCGCGCCGGCCGCGGTCGCGAAGCACTTGCTCGAGATCGAGAAGACCGCCTTGTTGAACGTCGTGGTCTCGCCCTCGGAGCAGGGCAAGCGAGCGTACGAGCGGATGGAGCTCGAGCCGCGGCCGGAACAGAAACAGACCGCGGAGGCGTTGGACCGCAACACGGTCACGGTCCTTCGATTCCTGCATGTCCATCCGGACGCGAGCACGACCGAGGTGGCCGAGGAGCTCGGTTTCTCCGAGTACACGACGGTCAACAGCCTGCGGGTCCTGATGGCGGTCCAGCTGATCACGAAGCAGCGGGGTCCGGCGGTGCGGAGGGGCGTCCCTCCCTATGTGTACCGGCCGACGGCGCACGGCGAGGACTTGGCGGTGCGGTTCCCTGCCGAGGCCACCGCGTAAGGCCGAAATAGCCGCGACCCTCTCCCCATCCCGGAATGTACGATGCGGTCGTCGTGGGCGCCGGGCCCGCCGGTGGAATGGCCGCACGGTCGCTCGCCGCCGCAGGATTCCGGACCGCGATTCTCGAAAAGAAAAAGGTCGTCGGGGAACCGGTCCAGTGCGCGGAAGGCGTGAGCGAGTTCGGCCTCGCGTCGAACGGGCTGCATCCGCGCGATGAGTGGGTCGTACAGCGCGTGTCCGGCGCGAAGTGCATCGTGCCGAACGGGACTTGGTTCTACATCACCCGGCTCCC